>JABXIM010000243.1 GCA_013373085.1 Oceanospirillaceae bacterium
CGAATGTGTATTCGAGGACACTCAACCCAAAGCCAAAACTTCACCAACTGCACGGGAAGACAGATCAAATAGTAAAAGCCAAATAGAGAAGCACCAGAGGTTGACACCGACGACCGCATAGGAGGATGGGTGGAGCCGCCATCTCGGACGTCGTTCGGATTCGCAGGCGGTTTGTGGCGGCGGAACCCATCTTAGGCGCCGGCACTGTTGGTTGGCAGGCTGGGTGCCAAGGCGACGTCCCAGTTATCCAATAGCCTGGCCAGCCAATAGCATCGATCGGGACCGCTGATCGATTTGATGGGTTGCGCGATGCCCGAATGTTGCACCAACCGTTGAATCCGGTGCAGGTGCATCGCTTCACCCATCCTACGGTCCTTACCGCTTACCGCTTACCGCTTACCGCTTACCGCTTTCGATGAGCTTGATTCCGTCGTCGCGAATTTCGATCAGGCGCTGTTTGAACAGGCTTCCGATCGCCATCTTGAATGCCTTCTTGCTGCAACCGAACAGGCGCGAAATGGTTTCGGGATCGGTTTTGTCATGTGCGGCGATGAAGCCGCCCTCGACCCGCAGCCGGTCGAGGACCTGGCCGGCGAGACCGTCGATTTTGCCGTAGCCCGGTTTGTCGAGGCTGAGGTCGAGCTTGCCATCGTCGCGAACCCGTTTGATATAGCCGTTGAGCTTTTGCCCGAAATGCACACGCCGGAACAGGTCCGACTGGTGGATCAGTCCCCAGTGCTGGCCGTTGACGATTGCCTTGAAGCCGAGGTCGGTGCGGTTGGCGATGATCAGGTCGACCGCCTGGCCGTCACGGTAGTCGGCGGGGGTCTTGTCCAGGAAGCGGTCGAGCTTGCTGGAGGCCACGATGCGGTCGCTGCGGTCGATGAAAATATGCACCAGGTAGCTTTTGCCGACCTCCATCGGCCGGTGCTGTTCCCCGAAGGGCGCCAGCAGCTGTTTCGGCAGCCCCCAGTCCAGAAAAGCGCCGACTCGGGTGACGTCGGCGCAGCGCAGCAGGGCGAAGTCGCCGACCTGCGCCAGCGGCGCCTGGGTCGTGGCCACCAGGTAATCTTCGGAGTCCAGCGACACGAATACCTCGATCCAGTCGCCGATCTCGCACTCCTCGGGCACGTAGCGGCTGGGCAGCAGGATTTCACCCAGCTCCCCGCCATCGAGATAGACCCCGAAGTCTTTCTGTTTGATTACCTGCAGACGATTGAAACGACCGATATCGGCCATGGATGATCCTCCATTCCTGCCCCTTACCCTCAGGTGTTCGCAGGAAAACGCGAAAATAAAAACGGAGCCTGACGGCTCCGTTGGCGATCGGTGCCGAAGCCTGGCTCAGGAATGCTTGGCGAGGAAGTCGGTGTCGAGTTTGAGCTGCTCGTTGCTGTTGACGCCGACCCCGCGGCTGCACACGTTTTCGGCAATCTGCTTGGCTTCTTCGAGCGAGTGCATCAGGAAGGTGCCGCACTGGTACTCGTTGAGCTCCGGAATCTGGTTCTGATCCTGCACCTTGAGGACGTCGTTCATCGCGGCGAGCCAGGCCTCTGCGACCTTGGCCTCGTCCGGGGTGCCGATCAGGCTCATGTAGAAGCCTGTGCGGCAGCCCATCGGCGAAATATCGATGATCTCGATGCCGTTGCCGTTGAGGTGATCGCGCATGAAGCCCGCGAACAGGTGCTCCAGGGTGTGGATGCCCTTTTCGCTGAGGATCTCCTCGTTGGGACGGCAGAAACGCAGGTCGAATACCGTGATGGTGTCGCCGCCCGGGGTGGTCATGGTCTTGGCCACTCGCACCGCCGGTGCGGCCATGCGGGTGTGGTCTACGGTGAAGCTGTCGAGCAGTGGCATTGAGTGTCCTCTTCTGTGAACGGGCAGGGCTCTGGGGCCGATGCGCCCATTATCCCAGCGCACCGGGGCCAATACCACCGCAATCGGCGTCATCCCAGTCCGGTCAGCAACAGCCCCTAGCACTGCTCCGCGGCCATGAGCGGCGGCGCGGTCATCATCAGTGCTCCGAAGGCCAGACCGAACAGTCCTGCTCTCATTCCCTGTACCCGCTTAATATCCTTCACGCCTTGCTGTGTCTCAATAATGTTGCAGCTGGTTGAGCAAACGCTGCAGCGGCACGCCTATTTTCCGGCTCAGTTGTCGCGCGTGCTGCTGTAAACGTCTTGGATTGATGACCGGAGGCCGGCCCTTGAACGCAATGGCAATCAGGTTGCCCCCGTTCACGGGACACAGCAGGCAGTGGCCATCGAACAGCTCCTTGAGCCGGGAAAGTGCCTGCCGGTTCCGTGGCAGACCCTCGTCCCAGAGATTCAGTACCAGTATGCCCTCCGGGCTCAACAGCCGGTAGCAGTCGCCGAGAAAGTCTCGGTCCAGCTGCATCGCCTGCATGCCCTCGTCAAGGAACAGATCGCTGAACAGTATGTCGGTGTGTTCCGAACTCCGGGCGGCGTAGCATTCGGCGTCGTCGACCTGGATGTCGAGGCCCGGTCCTTCGTCGAGATAGAGCCAGTCGCGGGCGATATCCACCACCAGAGTGCGAAGCTCCACGACCCTCAGGTTCAGCGAGGGATCGTAAGCCTGCAGGCAGTTGGCGAGGTTTCCGCCGCCGAGACCGAACAGGGTGACATGGCGCGGTGCCGGCATATAAAGCAGTGCCAGCAGCATTGCCTGGACGTATTCGAATACCGGCAGCGCCGGGTTTTCGCAGTGGATGCAGCTTTGTTCGCCGCCGTAACCAAAGGTCAGGTAACGGCGCGGGCCTTCCTCGATGACCCGGACCGGGCCCCATTCATCGTACGCGCGGTGCAGTTCGCGCCCGGGTTTTGTGCGTCCCAGCGCACGTTTCGACTGGTCATTTTCTGTCGCGGGGAAGTATTCGAAAGGGGCAGGCATCCGGTCTCCGGTATCGGGCTGGCTATTCCGGATTCTACTATTTGCGGTTTCCGGAAACAGCCCGGAGCGATGCGAAAAGCGATGTGGCAAACATTTGTTTAAAAATTCTGTAGGGCCGGGAACATTTCTCCGTCGACCGCTGTCCTATATTTCGCGAGCAAGAAGTTCTCCAGCAGAGTTTCCTTTCGAGCGGCCCCCTTGGGGCCGTTTTTTTATGCGTGGACCTATCTATCCTCCAGGTGCACGGACAGCATTTATCCTATGACGTGGACGTATGGATGCCCATTTCAATCGATACTGATGTTTGGATAGATGCGACGGGTCATGCCCGAGCGCGATGGCAACCTGGGTAGGGGCTGGAGACGGATTCGGTCGGCAGGAAGGTTACCCCCGGCGCTTGTGGCGCCGGGGACCTGGGTATCCGCGGGATGCTGCGGAAAGCGCGCTATTTTAGCGGCCGCGGCGAAAAAAGGAAGAGCAAGTCGGTGCCGGCCGGTATTGGCCGTCCAGGTATGGTGCGGTTGCGACGTCGGAGTCAGGATTTCGTGAGCCAGCAAGCCGTTGCCTGTCGGCCGGGCGAGTGCCTGCACCACCTGCATGAAGTAGAAGAGATTGTTGTCGATGCGGTCGGCGGTATTCTGCTGCAGGCAGGCTTCGACCGGCAGGTGACCGTTCATCGGAACCGGTTGGTCGCGCCTGTGCATATCTCAGCGGCAGGATTTCATCGAGGTCAAGACATGAATTCCAGAATCACCGTCCCGGCCGGTTATGTCCGGCACCTGCTGGAGCAGGCCGAGCGTCAGGGCTTGGATGTGGCGGATCTGCTGCAGCAGTCGGGCATCGAGCCGAAGGAGATAGAGCAGGGGAATGCGCTCTCGGCAGTGCGTTTCGGTGTGCTCTACCAGCACATCATGCGGCACGCCCAGGACGAGTTTTTCGGCATGCTCAGCAGCGGCAAGGTACCCAACGGAACCTTTCGGCTGCTGTGCCATTGCATTATCCATTGTCGCACGCTGGAGCGGGCGATGTGGCGCTGCGCCGATTTTCTCGACATCTGCCGCGGCGCCCTGGTCAAACCGCAAGTGCTGCGCAAGGGCCGTTTCGCCAAGCTGTCACTGGCGCCGGTGGCCCATGTCGAGCAGGCTGATTTCGAACGCCTGCTGGCGCGGGAGAGTAGTACCAGCATCCGCACGTCGCTGTCGATGTGGCACCATTTCATCAGCTGGCTGATCGGTAAGCGCCTGGCGTTGAAAGCGGTGTACCTGACATTTCCCGAGCCGGACGATGCGGACTACTACCGTACCCTGTTCCAGACGGATGTGAGGTTCGGACAGCACGAGAATGCCATCGTCTTTGCGCAGCCGTTTCTCGACTACCCGCTGGTGCAGAGCGAAGAAAGCCTGCGGGCTTTTCTCAAGACCGCGCCGTACCAGCTCATCGTGATGGTCGATAACGACCGCAGTCTCAAATCCCAGATCATGGCGATGATTGGCAAGGACTTCAGCCGCGACCTGCCGGGGTCGGAGGAGGTCGCCAGAACACTGGGCATGTCGGTGTCGACCCTGCGCCGGCGTCTACAGGAAGAAGGAACCTCCTATCAGGCGATCAAGGATGGATGCCGCAAGGCGGCGGCGATCAATTACATAAGCTCTCCCCAGCTATCGATCAATGACGTCGCGGCCCTGATGGGATTCGACGAGCCTTCGGCATTCTTCCGCTCTTTCAAGAAATGGACCGGTATGACGCCGGGAGAGTACCGCAGGGAGTTGAGTAGCGGACGGCCCTCGCGAAATTCCTAGTGGTTGCTTGCGGTGCGGCAGGCCATCGAATGCCTGAATCGGTGGGTAGCTTTCCAGCTGTAAATCTTTATCCCGCTCCCCGGTTTTCTAGTGTTGAACAGATGTACAGCGAACGGCGGGCTTTGGCGATGAATGGAACAGCAATGAAAAAATTATAAGAAACAGTCTCTTAGGTTGTTGACAGCGAAATTCATTCGGGTAATATACGCGCCACTCCTTCGGAGGGATGGCTGAGTGGTCGAAAGCA
>JABXIM010000071.1 GCA_013373085.1 Oceanospirillaceae bacterium
GAGTACGAGCGTTCCGCCTGCCCCACCTGCGGCTCCTGCTCCGGCATGTTCACCGCGAACTCGATGAACTGCCTGGCCGAAGCCCTGGGCCTCGCCCTTCCCGGCAACGGCACCGTAGTCGCGACCCACGCCGACCGCGAAAAGCTGTTCCACAAGGCGGGACAGACCATTGTCGAGCTGGCCAAGCGCTACTACGATCAGGATGACGCGTCGATTCTGCCGCGCAACATCGGCAACCTGAAGGCGTTCGAGAACGCCATCACCCTCGACATCGCCATGGGCGGTTCAACCAACACCATCCTGCATCTGCTGGCGATCGCCCAGGAAGCGGAGGTGGAGTTCACCCTGAAGGATATCGACCGTCTCTCCCGCACCGTGCCGCAGCTGTGCAAGGTGGCGCCGAACACCCAGAAATACCATATCGAGGACGTTCACCGTGCCGGCGGCATCATGGCGATCCTCGGCGAGCTGGACCGCGCCGGTAAACTGCACACCGACGTGCCGACCGTGCACAGCGCGACCATGAAGGACGCGCTGGACCAGTGGGACATCATGCGCAGCCCGAGCCCCGAGGTGGTCGAGTTCTACAGGGCGGGCCCCGCCGGCATCCCGACCCAGGTGGCCTTCAGCCAGGCGACCCGCTGGCCGACCCTGGACGGCGACCGTGAAAACGGCTGCATCCGCTCGGTCGAGCACGCCTTCTCTCTCGAAGGCGGCCTGGCGGTCCTGTACGGCAACATCGCCGAAGACGGCTGCGTGGTGAAGACCGCCGGCGTCGACGACTCCATCCTGGTGTTCGAAGGACCGGCGCATATCACCGAGTCGCAGGACGAAGCGGTCCATCACATCCTCGAGGGCCAGGTGAAGTCGGGCGATGTCGTCATCGTCCGTTACGAGGGTCCCAAGGGCGGCCCGGGCATGCAGGAAATGCTCTATCCGACCTCCTACCTGAAGTCCAAGGGCCTCGGCAAGGAGTGCGCACTGCTCACCGACGGTCGCTTCTCTGGCGGCACCTCCGGCCTGTCGATCGGCCACGTTTCGCCGGAAGCGGCCGCGGGCGGCGCCATCGGTCTGGTCGAGAAAGGCGATATCATCCGCATCGACATTCCCAACCGCACCATCGACGTCAAACTGTCGATGGAAGAGCTGGCACACCGCCGCGCGCAGATGGATGCCAAGGGCAAGGACGGCTGGAAGCCGGTGGAAGAGCGCCCGCGCCAGGTCTCCGCTGCTCTCAAAGCCTACGCCCTGCTCGCCACCAGCGCCGACAAGGGCGCGGTACGCGACCTGTCCAAGCTCGACTGAGCCTGATCAGAATGGATTGAACGTATAAAGGGCAGCTTCGGCTGCCCTTTGTATTTCCATTACGGGCTTTGCTATCAGCCCCTCTCGTAGGTTGAGTGCAGCGGCCAAGCCGCGAAACCCAACACCCAGTCGTGCCGACCAAAACCAATCGATCTGCACTACGATCGATATTGCGGGTTCCACGATGCCCGCCCCCCGCGATAATCGATATAGATCCTCAGGGTGCATCGCTGCACCCACCCTCCGGTCCGGACTTCGTAGATAGATCAGGGGTTGGGTGGGAGTCGGAACGGCCGCGACTCAACCAATCATTGATATCAACTATCCAGCTGATAGGTTCTATTAAAAATATTTTTGATCAAGGATTGTACTGCCTGTTGCCAATAAGAGTGTTGATAACTATTATCATTACCGTTCATCAAACAACAGTGACTTTGGTACAACGATGAAGATCTGCATTTGCAACAATGTCAGCGACAGCGAAATCCGCGCGGCCATCGAAAACGGCGCCCGTACCATGCGCGACCTGCGCGAGGAACTCTGCGTCGGCACCGAGTGCGGCAAGTGCGCCTGCGCGGCGAAGCGAATCATCCGTTCCCACGCCTTCGAAGATTTGGCGACCGAAGTTATCGCTGCCTGATCAACTTGAGCAGCTAAAGACCCGCTCAAGCAGGCCGACCTTTGCGCAACCCACCGATTGCGGTGACGCACCCTCCAAGCGGGCACGCTTCCCTTGCCTGACTGATAGCCCGACGACGTCAGCGCGTGGCTCAGGCAGCCGCAACCGACTGCCAGATCAAGCGCAACGCCAGCAGCGTGACAATCAGCCGAAACAGCGGCCGGAACCAGGACGGCGGCATCCGGTCGAGCAACTTGAGCCCCGCCCAGGTACCAACCGCTCCCGCTCCGATCATCGCCACTATCAGCGGCAGCCACTCGACGAACAGAAAGCCGAGGGTACTGAACACCGCTAGCTTCAGCAGGTGCTGAACGCTCATGCAGGCAGCGAAGGTGGCGACAGTGGAAAACTTGCCGGCGTTCAGCCGGTGCACCCAGGCGGCGACCAGGGGACCGGTGGCGCCGACAAACATCGACACCAGCGTTGTCAGCACCCCCATCGCCAACAGGCCGGGGCGGCTCAACTCGCCCTTGCCGAACCCCGGCCCCCATAGCAGATAGAGAATGAAGCCGGCGACGCTGAGCTGGATGATGGTCAGCGGCAGCTGTACCAGCACCAGGGTGGCGACCAGCGCTCCCAGCAATGCGCCCACAGCAAAGGGCCGCACCCGCACCCAGTCGATATGCGGGCACGTCATCAGTGCGCGGTTGAAGTTGGATCCGAGCTGCACCAGGCCGTGAACCGGAATCAATGCGGACACCGGCAGCATCGATGCCATCACCGCCAGCAGCAGCACGCCGCCGCCGATCCCGAGCGCTGCGGTGATCATCGAGGTGAGGCCGCTGAGCGCCACCAGCAGCAATGCCTCGGCAGGGCCCAGCGCCGCCGGCAGCCAGCCGGCCAGGTTTTCCATCAACCGCTTTTCAGCTGTCGGACATCGCCTGCATCACCTGCTGGCCCCAGGCCAGGCTATGACGATAAGCCACCTCGTAATAGGCAGGATCGACAAGGCGATGCAGCTTGTCGAACTCGCCCCGCTCGTAGAGCTCGACATCGGTCAGCACCGCGCCGAGCTCACCGGCATGGCTCAGCAGCGCGTCCTTGATGTCCTGGCGCAACGGCACCTGTTCCATCAGTTCAGGCATGGCGATATCCAGCAGTACATCGAGCTGCGACAGCAAACCGACGATAAAATAGTTGATCGGCTGCGGGCGTCCCATCAATTCGGCCAGCAGTTCGCACATGCGGCCGCGCACCAGCATGTTGCGGGTCAACTCATCGGGCTTGCCGGCCTCACCGCTGGCAAGGAATAGCGTCACCCAGCGGCGGATCTGATCGAGCCCGAGCAGGGTAATGGCATGGGAAAGCGACTCGATCTCGCGGCGCAGGCTGAAGGCGGCAGAGTTGACCACCCGCAGGATCTTGTAGGTCAGCGCCGCATCGTTAACGGCGATCTGCTCGAGCGCCGCGGCGGTGGTTTCGGGGTTCTGCAGCTCCGCCAGCAACTGCAGCAGCACGACCTTGTTGCCGCCGATCTTCTTGCCCCGCACCGGGACCGGCTTGCTGAGGAAGTAGCCCTGGTATAGCGAGAAGCCCATCTCCAGACACTGGCGGAACTGGTCCTGGTTCTCGACCTTGTCGGCCAGCAGCTCGAGGTTGTAGGGCTTGAGTTTGGCGATGATCGGCGGTAGTGCATGCAACCCGAGCTTGAGAATATCGAGCTTGAGCACATGCACGATATTCAGCAGCGGCTCGAAGCGGGCCTCGCGCGGATCGTAGTCGGCGAGCACCAGGCGATAACCTCGCTTGGCCAGCTCCTGCAGCTTGGCGATCAGCGCCGGCGAGACTTCGGTATGGCCCAGTAACTCGAGCGCAAAGGTGTCCTTCGGCAACTCCGGCAGACTGCTGTCCAGCAGCACCTTGTCGGTAAGCTTGAGATAGCACGGCAGACTGCGAATCTCGCCATCACGGCAAATACTGGCATAGGTGTTGACGATGACCGAGAGGGTTGCACGATCATCGGTGACAGTGGCATCGAACCCGCCCGACTGGGTGCGGAACAGCAGTTCGTAGGCGACGACATCCTGGTTCTTGGTGAAGATGGGTTGCCGAGCGAGCAGCACCTGCAGCTGCTCGGACTCTTTGAGGGATTTCAGCGCGGCACTCAAGGTCTGGCTCTCCGATAGTTCCATCTATGGGTTGTGTAGCGAACAGTCCCCATAATGACACTAGAAACCGGCAAAATCGACTTGCGGAGCGCCTATGAGCTGCGCCCCGCAGCGAACACCGACGCTACGCAACCAAAGCATTCACACAGCGGGCCGCACTCCTACGAAACCATCCCCCCGGCGGCCTGTTTTACGCTGCCGAAATCACGTCATCGTAGCCTTCGCGCTCGACCAGCGCGCGGTGAAGCACGGAGACCGCCTGACCATAGTCGTCTTCGTTGACCACGCACTGCATCTCCACCTGACGGATCGACTGATGCACAGCCTGAACGCTGATATCGGCATCGGCCAGTGCGGACATCATCCGCGCCAGCATTCCCTTGACCTTGAGATCGGAGCCGATCGCCGAAACGATGGCGACATTGTGGACGTTGACCTCGGCCGCCTTGTACTGCTCTTCGATCAGACGCGCAGCGCGGTTGACCTTCTTTCGCGACGCCGAAACATAGTAGGTGATGCTGTTGGCGTCCGAGTCCTTGTTGACCACGTACAGTTTGAGCTGCTTGAGCATACGAGTGATCTCGATGTCGTAGCCGACGTCCCCGAGCATCTCCTGATCGAACACCTCAAGGCCAAAGACGTCCTTGCGACCGGCAACGATCTCGACACAGGGCCGGTCACTGACATACTCCTGACTGATCAGGGTGCCGCCGTGATCAGGCTCAAAAGCATTCTTGATGCGCAGCTCGACGCCGGCCCGGCGCAGTGCCTTGGCCGCCTTCGGGTGGATCGCCTCCATGCCGAGGTTCGACAGCTGATCCGCCACGTCGTAATTGGTGCGACCGATCGTCACCACCTTATCGGTACCGACCAGCATCGGATCGGCACTGCTAAGGTGATACTCCTTGTGGATAATCGCCTCGCGGGCGCCGGTCTCGGCGGCGATCTGGGCGAAGGTGATTTCGCTGTAACCGCGGTCGAAGGTGTTCATCAGGCCCTCGGCGCAATGGGCGTAGCCGGTCGCGACCGCCAGCTCGGTCGAAACGTCGACCTGTTCGAACCCTGCGCGCACCATCTCCTCGAACGATAGAGGTGCCTCCTGATGCCAGCCGGTCAGGTCCACCAGCCGCGCATTGACGCCCCGGGCACGCAGCGCCAGCACCGTATTGTGGGCACTGTGTGCCTCGCCGATCGCGGCCAGCATCTCGCGCACCTTCATCAGGTGCTCTTCAAGCTGGAAGTGACCGTAGGTGCACAGACGCTGCAGGCTCTGCATGCAGTCGCGGGCGTCGTCGATACGTTCCTGCACGAAGTGGTCGGCGGCGCTACGCTCGAATTCGCTATCGAACAACTCGGCGTTTTTGGCCAGCATCCGATAGCGAATATCCTCCAGCGCACCGAGCCAGGCATCCTCGCTGTCGGCGTCGGCAAAACGGGCGTAGACGCCGGGCTCTCCGGTTTTCTTGTGCTCGAGCAGCAGATTGGTCATGCCGCCGTAAGCGGACACGACGAAGACACGGTTATAAAGGTCTGCGCCAGTGCGGTCACCGACCAGCAGGTTGTCCATGATTTCCTCGAAGCGGCTCATGGAGGTGCCGCCAATTTTCTCTACGGTATGCATATTGTTTTCGGATTTATCCTTTTGGGGCTGCCGGCCCGGTCACAGGTGCCGGGCCGGCAAGTTGGCGGAAGCAAGATCCTCAATGGCGGATCAGAGATACTCCTGCGGCGCGATGTTCAACGGCTCGACCGGTCCACGGTCGGCGATAAAGCCCGGACGCGGCGACTGTTTGCAGTAGGGGTCCTGCAGCGCGTTGTCGAGCTGGTTGTAGACGAAGAACAGATTACTGCGCGCGGCCGGTGTGATGTTGCTGTTGGAGCCGTGCATGGTATTGCAGTCGAAGAACACCACCGAGCCGGCCGGGCCGGTTGCGGTGTCGATCCCATAGCGGGACGCCAGCTCGCTCAGACTGTTGTCGTCGGGCACGCCGTACTCCTGCTTGCGCAGCGACTGCTGATAGTGATTTTCCGGCGTTTCGCCGACACAGGTGATGTAGTGACGGTGCGAACCCGGCATCAGCATCAGCGGGCCATTATTATGGTCGTTGTCAGTCAGCAGGATGGAGCAGCTCAGCGCACGCATGCGCGGCATGCCATCCTCGACGTGCCAGGTCTCGAAGTCCGAGTGCCAGTAGAATTCCTTGCCGGTAAAGCCTGGCTTGAAGTTCATGCGCGACTGGTGGATGTACAGGTCGCCGCCCAGAATGAAGCGGGCGACTTCGGCGATTCGCGCGTCACGCGCCACCCGTGCGAACAGCGTGTTGCTCTTGTGGATCTCGAATAGTGAACGCAGCGCGCCGCTCTGTGGCTCACGGACGGCTTCGTCGGAGGCCAGGATGTCGGGATCCTGACGCAGGCGCTCCAGCTCGGCTCGCAGCACAGCAACTTCCTGCGGCGAAAAGAGTTCCGGCAATACCATATAACCGTCGCGCTCGAACTGAGCGATCAGCTCCGGCGCAACCGGCGCCGCCTCCAGATCGTCCCGATATACCACCGGGTCCTGGCGCTCCAGCCACTGGGGCTGATCAAGCTGACGTGACGGATACAGATCTTCTCGCGAACTCATGGGTCCTCCATCGGTTGAAAATAATGCCGCTAGCGACTCGGCATGCGGCCGATCATTAAAACGACGGGGACCCAAAGGTCCCCGCCGAGGGGCTGCTGACGTTTGTAGATGCTTTCTGTTGCCATTCAAAATGCCTCAGACAATGAAGCGAACGCTGTACAGGGTGATTCCCTTTGCAAGTTCGCTGAAGCCGTATGAGGCATTTTGCAGAGCAACCCGAATGGGCCAGGGCGGTTTTCGCACAATGCAGCGTTGCTCGTCGCTTATTTGGAGCAACCAAACCGCGCAACTCGCGCCTTGCTTTGTGCGAAAACAGCCTCTGGCAGAATCTATCCACAAACGTCAACAGCCCCTACGTCGTCAGGCGACTTCTTCCGCCTCTAGCGGGTAGACGCCATTTTCATCATGAACTTCCCTGCCGGTCAGCGGCGGGTTGAAAACGCAAGCGAGTTTGAGCTCGGTGTTCGCCCTTAGCAGGTGCTCGTCATGCTGGTCCAGGTTGTACAACGTGCCAGGACGGATCGGATAGATCTTGCCGTCGGCCAGCGTTTCGATCTCGCCTTCACCGCTGATGCAGTACACCGACTCGAAATGGTTCTGGTACCAGATATGCGTCTCGGTGTTGGCATAGATGGTGGTGATATGGAAGGAGTACCCCATATTGTCCTGTTTCAGCAGCATGCGCGTGCTTTCCCAGGTACCGGTTTCCGACTCGACACGGCGGTCGGATTTTTCACACTCTTGCAAGGTTCTGACGATCATTCCGGGGAGTCTCCTCAGGATGCAGCAGTTTCAAGACTATCGGCCATGGCACCGGCGAAGGCGCCATCCAGGATATCCAGCGCGGTGCGCAGCTGGTCTTCGCCAATCGTCAGCGGACACAGGCATTTGACCACCTGGTCGTGTGCGCCGCTGGTCTCGATGACCAGATTGCGTTCGAAAGCACGACGGCAGACATCGGCAGCGATTTCGCCGTCCGGACACTCGATGCCGACCATCAACCCCCGGCCCTTGACCTTGAGCGAGTCCGGACCGTGACGACGTGCGATGCTCTGCATGCGCTCTTTGACCAGAGCGCCCTTGCGCTTGACCTCTTCACCGAACTGGGCGTCGCGCCAGAAGGTTTCGATGGCGGTGGCGGCCGTGACGAATGCATGGTTGTTGCCACGGAAGGTGCCGTTATGCTCACCCGGTTTCCACTGGTCCAGTTCCTTGCGCAGCACCAGTACCGCGAACGGCAGACCGTAGCCGCTCAGCGACTTCGACAGCGTGACCATGTCCGGTTTGATGCCCATTTCCTCAAAGCTGAAGAAGGTGCCGGTACGGCCGCAGCCGGCCTGGATATCGTCGACGATCAGCAGCATGTCGTGCTTGCGGCACAGGCGCTCGAGCCGGCGCATCCAGTCTGCAGATGCGACGTTGAGCCCCCCTTCTCCCTGTACGGTTTCGACAATCACCGCGGCCGGCTTGTCGATACCGCTGCTCGGGTCTGTCAGCAGCTTGTCCAGGTAGGCAATGGTGTTGAGCTTGTCGCCCATGTAGCCGTCGAACGGCATGCGGGTAACGTCTCCGAGGGTGGTACCAGCAGCCCCACGGTGGTGCTGGTTGCCGGTCGCGGAGAGCGCACCCAGGGTGCAGCCGTGGAAGCCATTGGTGAAGCTGATAATGTTGCGACGGCCTTTGACCTTGCGTGCCAGCTTCAACGCGGCCTCGACAGCATTGGCGCCGGTCGGACCAGTGAACTGCAGTACGCAGTCACCCATGCCACGCGGCTCCAGAATGACGCGGTTGAACACTTCGAGGAACGTTTCCTTGGCGTCAGAATGCATGTCCAGACCGTGAGTCAGGCCGTCCGCCTCGATGTAATCCAGCAGCGCCTTCTTCAGCACAGGATTGTTGTGCCCATAGTTCAGGGTGCCGGCGCCGGCGAGGAAGTCGATGTAGCGGGTACCGTCCCGGGCGATCAGTTCGGCTCCCTTGGCCTGCTTGAACACCACCGGGAAGGAACGGCAGTAACTGCGGATTCCGGATTCATTCTGCTCAAAAATGTTCATTGTATCTCCTGTAGTTGTACGAATTGGGTGACCGGTGCGGCTGTCCGACATCAGGACGCCAGCTGAGGAACCGGCAGCGTAAAAGGACCGGCACGGTACAGCAGTTCATCATCGTGCTGGCCGTCGAAATGGGTCTCGCGTGAAAACAACAGCGTGCGATCCCAGGGGGCATCGAGCATGGCGAACACCTTGCGGAACAGGGCTTCGGACGCGTCGTTGCCGGGTGAAATAGTGGTCTCGATGTAACGTACACCTTCCGGTGCAAGCCGGCGGACCAGTGCCAGCAGCATGCGGCTGCCCAGACCCAGGCCGCGCGCCGCTTCGTCAACCGCGACCTGCCAGACGAACAGCGTGTCGGGGCGCTTGGGCGGGCGGTAACCGGAAATGAATCCCAGCAGTCGACCGTCGTCTGCCACCGCAGCTATTGCGGTGTCTGCAAAATCGGAGCACTGCAGAAGATTGCAGTAGACGGAATTGGTATCCAGAGGGGGGCAGCGCGACACCAACTGGTGCAAAGCATGACCGTCTCGATCGGTCGGAGGGCGAAATGTTATTGAGTCGATATCCATAGCCTATTGAATGTTTAGTATTACTATGCTTTTTAGTATAAAACATATTCATTTTGGAACATCAACCACCGATGGTCCGGGTTTTGCACGTGCTAAAACAGTAAAAAACGCACAAAACTCAGGCACCACGGCGCGTTGACGCCTCAGAATGATGCATTTTAATCAATACAAATAAATAGTGTTTCAAACAAAAATGACGCTAAGGCGACCGTTTTCTTACGTCATCCATTCGTAATTCGAAGAATCGTTCTACGTGAAATCGCGGGTTTCGTTGCATTCACCGGCATGACAACGTAAAACAGCGGTCAGACTCCATCCGTTACCGAATCACTATGAGCAAAAGCCAGTCCGCCCTGGTCCTGATCCGCCAGATCATTCGTGCTACCGACCTGCACGACAAGCAGCTGAGCCGGGCCACAGGCCTGACCCTGCCGCAACTGCTGACCCTGCAAACGCTGCAGGAGGGTGGTTCGATGACGATCGGAAAACTCGCCCGTGAACTCAACCTTGCACAGGCAACCGTCACCAGCCTGCTGGACCGGCTGGAGAAGAAACAACTCGTCGAGCGGCAGCGCGACAGCCAGGACAAGCGCAAGGTTTGGGCCTGCCTGTCCGAAGCAGGGCGCCAGCTGCTGCTCTCGGCGCCCACCTCGCTGCACGATCTCTTTATCGACAAGTTCGAAAACATGGAGCAATGGGAACAGTCGATGGTCATCACCGCGCTGGAGCGGGTCGCTGGCATCCTCAACGCCCTTGATATCGATGCCGCGCCGGTTCTGGATATCGGCGACCTGGCCCGATCATCGGGCGAACGCGAAAAATCCAGCTAAGGGCAAAAAGAAACCTTTAGAATGCGGGTTTATACTTCCGTTTCGAGTCCTCCGAAACGGATACCGGCATGAATGGAATCTTCAAAGCCCCAGACCTCCCGATAGACCTGCTGCAGCAAGAGCTGTCCTCGATCCAGGACACCGCCATCCTTTGCCTGGCCTCGATGGCTCGCATGCGCGACCATGGCACCGGCAACCATATCCTGCGCAGCCAGCACTATGTGCGGGCGCTCGCCACCCGGCTTCGCCATCATCCGCGCTTCAGGCACGAACTCGGCAACGATACGACCCTCGAGCTACTGTGCCGCTCCGCCATCCTGCACGATATCGGCAAGGTAGCGATTCCGGACGCGATCCTGTTGAAGCCCGGGCCGCTTACCACGGCAGAGTTCGAGCAAATGAAGCAGCATACGGTGCTCGGTGACCGGGTACTGCGGAACGTCGAGGAGCTTAAGGACGGGGATCTGGGTTACTACAGCCGACTGTTCCTGCGTATCGCCCGAGAGGTCGTTCTCAGCCATCACGAGCGCTGGGACGGTACGGGTTATCCACAGGGGTTGAGGGGCAATGATATCCCCTGCACCGCCCGCATCATGGCGGTCGCCGATGTCTATGATGCCCTGATTTCCAGGCGCTCGTACAAGGCCGAGCTGCCCCACGACAGCGCGGCAGCCTGCATACTTGAAGGACGCAACAGCCAGTTCGACCCCGCCGTCGTCGACGCCTTCGAAGAGCTGCAGCAGGATTTCATCGATATTGCCGGAGAAATGTCAGTGCGCTACCCGCACCGCTAGGTAACAGAGGTTTTATAAGCCCGGTTGGCTATTGCTTCGGGTCGGCATCGGAGCGGCGGATATGGCTTTCTCCGGAATGGTGGCTGTTTTTTTTGGCCTGGTACATGGCCTTGTCCGCCCGACTGGTCAGCTCTTCCGGCCCGAGACTGTCATCCGGCGCAGTCTGCGCAATGCCGATGCTCAGCGTGGCGCCAGCGTTCTCCGACATGTCGAAGCCCTCACTCAGCCGCTGAGCGACCGCCTCGGCCTGCTCACGACCCGTATCCGGCAGAATCAGGGTGAACTCGTCACCACCGTAGCGACAGGCGATATCACTGGTACGGCAGATGTCCTGCAACAATTTGCCGAAGCGGCTCAGCAGCTCGTCACCCGCCTGATGCCCGGCACGATCATTGAGTGCCTTGAACTGATTCAGATCGATATACAGCAGACTGAGCGTGGCGCCCTGGCGCTCCGAGCGCGCCACTTCGCGGCGCAGATGCTCGTAGAAGGAACGCTGGTTCTGCAGCCCGGTCAGAGGATCGGTTTTGGACAGCAGTTCCAGTTCACGGGTACGCTCGGCGACGGTATTTTCCAGGCTCGAAGCATAGTCCTCGACCTTGTGCCGAATCGCGTCGACTTCCGACACCAGGCTGTGGATATAGGTGTCGAAGACGAACTGCACGTCGAACATCATCAACCGGTGCAAAGACTGCAGTACCGTGGTGCTTTCACCGCAATCCGATGCGCCGGTTGCGGACGAAAGATGCTGCCTCAGCACCTCCTGCAATGTGACGATGGCGCCGATATAGAGCTTTGGCGAAACGCCAATCTGCTTGTGCACTTTGCCAATGCGCAATCGTTTGTTGACGTATTCTGAATCGTAAAAGCCGTCGAACAGCTCCAGCACGTACCGCCGCATCGAATTGTGCAGCCGGCGGAAGGTTTCGGAGTCCCCTATCAGCAACGCCACTTCGGCAATCGAACGCTGACGGCGGTAGAACTCGTCGACAATCAGATCGATATCCCGCTGCACCAGTGGTTTCCACTGCTGCAACACCTCGACATCGCGGTCACCGAACCCCACCAGCGCCTTGCGCTCCTCGATCTCCCGCTCGGTGATCTTCAGCTGTTCCGCCAGCGTCTGCTCGGTAATGCTGGACTTGGCGCTTGTCGGCATTCCGCTCTCCGGCGGTAACAAAAAATCCATGCCTTCCCCCCTATGCCGATCCATCGGACTTCATGCAGCCTGAATGCACCTATACCATATGCCACCCGATCAAAATAGACACTCGGCCGATATTCCTTCAGGCCGGCTTCTGCAGCGCCCCCGCAAGTGGAATACACTCAATACAACTGCACAGGAATAGAAATTTGCCAGCGCCCAAGCCTTTCGTAGACCTGACTGACCGAATCCCGGACCTGCTCCTGGATATACGCTACTTCGGCAGCGCAAACTTCATCGGCACCCCCGTGGACGGCTATGGTGCGCCCCGCGCCTGGCTAACCGAACCTGCCGCCGAAGCGTTGGCCCGGGTACAGCGACGTCTGCAACTGTTCGATCTCTCGCTCAAGCTGTTCGACGCCTACCGGCCGCAGCGCGCCGTGGACCATTTCATCCGCTGGTGCGAAACGCCCTGCGATCCCGAACTGAGGGCGCTGTATTACCCGTCACTGAACAAGGACGATCTGTTTGCCGAGGGATACCTTAAGCGGCGCTCGACTCACAGCCGCGGCAGCACCGTCGACCTCACCATCGCCGCAAGCGACGGCAGCTTCGAACTCGACATGGGCACCCGATTCGACTTCTTCGGCCCCGAATCCTGGCTCGACTGCGACAGCATCCCGACGCAGGCCCGGGCCAACCGGCTGCTGCTGCAGAGCGTGATGACGGCGGAAGGTTTTATTCCTTTCCACCACGAATGGTGGCATTTCACGCTGCGCGACGAGCCCTACCCGGATACCTGTTTCGATATTCCGATTACGTAACTTTTGTAGGATGGGCGGAGCGATGCACTGGCACCTGTTGGCCGGTTGCTGTGGGTTACGCGATGCCCGGGCCCATGGAACTCGACTAACCCCATGCCAGCCGTAGGTTGGGTGCAGGCCGGAACGGCCGTAACCCAACAATCAATGTGCCAACCGACGCCAATCGATCTGTACGGCGATCAATATGGCGGGTTCCCTGACAATTGCTCCTGCGTTATCAGGATTTCCGCCGTCCATGGCGGTTACGCGATGCTCGTGACTTGCAGGTCGCGCTAAGTTCGTGCCAATGCATCGCGAGACCCACCCTCCGGTCAGGACTTCGTTCGAAACATCGCAGTCGCGATTATTAAGAAATCTCTAATTTAATTATGGATACCCCTTGAAGCGCTGTGGATATGCCACCATATCTGTTGGCAATGACGGAGGCACGCATCGCCCCGACCCTGACGAACAGCAGCCCCGAGGAGGGCCCCATGCGACCCGACAAATTCACTTCGAAACTGCAGGAAGCCCTGGCCGACGCGCAATCGCTTGCGGTAGGTCGGGATCACAATCAGATGGAGCCGATCCACCTGCTGGCGGCCTTTACCGAGCAACGCGGCGGCTCGATCAGGCCACTGCTCGGGCGTGCGGGCGCCAATGCGCAGGATCTGACCCGGAAGATCGGCGAGGCGCTGGACCGGTTGCCCCAGGTGCAGAACCCGGATGGCGAAATCCGTTTGTCGCAGAACATGGCGCGGCTGTTCAACCTGACCGACAAACTGGCGCAGCAGCGCGGCGACCAGTACATCGCCAGCGAACTGATCCTGCTGGCGATGCTCGACGACAAGACCGATGCCGGCAAGCTGCTGCGCGATGCCGGCGTGACCAAGAGCACCCTGGAAGAGGCGATCAATCAGATGCGAGGCGGCGAAAGCGTGCAGGACCCCAACGCCGAGGAATCACGGCAGGCACTGGAAAAATACTGTATCGATCTGACCGAGCGCGCCGAGTCCGGCAAGCTCGACCCGGTCATCGGCCGCGACGACGAGATCCGCCGCACCATCCAGGTACTGCAGCGCCGAACCAAAAACAACCCGGTGCTGATCGGCGAACCCGGCGTCGGCAAGACCGCCATCGTCGAGGGCCTGGCGCAGCGCATCGTCAACGGCGAGGTGCCTGAAGGCCTCAAGCGCAAGCAGGTGCTGGCGCTCGATATGGGCGCGCTGATCGCCGGCGCCAAGTTCCGCGGCGAGTTCGAGGAGCGCCTCAAGGCGGTGCTGAACGAACTGTCGAAGCAGGAAGGCCAGATCATCCTGTTCATCGACGAGCTGCATACCATGGTCGGCGCCGGCAAAGCCGAGGGCTCGATGGATGCCGGCAACATGCTCAAACCGGCGCTGGCCCGCGGCGAGCTGCACTGCGTCGGCGCCACTACCCTGGACGAGTACCGCCAGTACGTCGAGAAAGACGCCGCCCTGGAACGCCGTTTCCAGAAGGTGCTGGTCGACGAACCGAGCGAGGAAGACACCGTCGCCATCCTGCGAGGCCTCAAGGAACGTTACGAAGTGCACCACGGTGTCGACATCACCGACTCGGCCATCATCGCCGCGGCCAAGCTGAGTCAGCGTTACATCGCCGACCGCCAGTTGCCGGACAAGGCAATCGACCTGATCGACGAGGCGGCATCGCGCATCCGCATGGAGATGGACTCCAAGCCCGAGGACATGGACCGCCTGGAACGCAGACTTATCCAGTTGAAGATGGAACGCGAGGCGCTGAAGAAGGAGAAGGACGAGGCCTCGCGCAAGCGTCTGGAGGAACTGGAGCAGAATATCGGCAAGCTGGAACGCGAATACGCCGACTTCGAGGAGGTCTGGAAAGCGGAAAAAGCCATGCTGCAGGGCTCCACGCACATCAAGGAGCAGCTCGACCAGGCCCGCGTCGAGATGGAGCAGGCCAAGCGCGCCGGCGATCTGTCGAAGATGTCCGAACTGCAATACGGCCGCATCCCGGAGCTCGAGAAGCAGCTGGCGGCCTCGGACCAGACCGAGGTCAAGGAGACCAAGCTGCTGCGCAACAAGGTCACCGAGGAGGAAGTCGCCGAAGTGGTCTCGCGCTGGACCGGCATCCCGGTCAGCAAGATGCTCGAGGGCGAGCGCGAGAAGCTGCTGCGCATGGAGGATGCGCTGCATCATCGCGTGGTCGGCCAGGACGAAGCCGTGGTTGCGGTATCCAACGCGGTGCGCCGCTCGCGTGCCGGCCTTGCCGACCCGAACCGACCCAATGGCAGCTTCCTGTTCCTGGGCCCAACCGGTGTCGGCAAAACGGAGCTCTGCAAGGCGCTGGCCAGCTTCCTGTTCGACACCGAGGAGGCGATGGTGCGCATCGACATGTCCGAGTTCATGGAGAA
>JABXIM010000028.1 GCA_013373085.1 Oceanospirillaceae bacterium
AGTTCCAGATATGGATATCGGTGCCGCAGATGGCGGTCTTGCGAATCTTGATCATGACGTCGTTGTGGCCGAGCACAGGCTTGCGAGTACGCGCCAGCGTCAGCCCCGGTCCCGGCTCTAGCTTGCACAGTGCTTTCATCGCAGGGCTCCCAACTCGCGGGCGACACGACTGAACGCCTCGATCGCCCCATCGATCTGGGCTTCGCTGTGGGCTGCGCTCATCTGGGTGCGAATGCGTGCCTGCCCCTTGGGCACCACCGGGTAGGAAAAGCCGATGACGTATATGCCCTCGGCCAGCAACGCTTCGGCCATGCGTCCGGCCAGTGCCGCATCGCCGAGCATCACCGGTATAATCGGGTGACCGTCCCCGGCGAGCTCGAATCCCGCCGCCGCCATGCCGCTGCGAAAGCGCTCGCTGTTGTGGCGCAGCTTGTCGCGCAGCCCACGCCCCTCTTCGCTGTCGAGCAGACGCAGCACCTCGAGCGAGGCCGCAACGATAGCCGGCGCCAGACTGTTGGAGAACAGATAGGGCCTGGAGCGCTGGCGCAACAGCTCGACAATCTCGCGCCGCCCCGATGTGAAGCCCCCCGACGCGCCGCCAAGTGCCTTGCCGAGGGTGCCGGTGATGATATCGACCCGATCGGACACGCCACAAAACTCGGGCGTGCCGGCGCCGCGCTCGCCGATGAATCCGACGGCATGGGAATCGTCCACCATCACCAGCGCGTCGTAGCGCTCCGCCAGGTCGCAGATCGATGCGAGATCCGCGATCACGCCATCCATCGAAAAGACGCCGTCGGTGGCAATCAGCTTGTAGCGTGCGCCATCCTTATCGGCCCGGTTCAGCTGCGCCTCCAGGTCACTCATGTCATTGTTGCGGTAGCGGTAGCGCCGGGCCTTGCACAGGCGCACGCCATCGATGATGGAGGCATGGTTGAGCGCATCGGATATTACGGCGTCCCGGTCCGTCAGCAGCGTTTCGAACAGACCGCCGTTGGCATCGAAGCAGCTCGAATAGAGAATGCTGTCCTCGGTGCCGAGAAAAGCCGACAGCGCCGCCTCGAGTTGCTTGTGAGGCGTCTGGGTACCGCAGATGAAGCGCACCGACGCCATGCCAAAGCCATACTGGTCGAGCCCATTCTTGGCGGCGTCGATCATACGAGCGTCATCGGCCAGGCCGAGGTAATTGTTGGCGCAGAAGTTGATCACGTCGCGGCCATCCTGAAGCCTTATCTGCGGCGCCTGGGGACCGGCGATGACACGTTCGCCCTTGTAGAAGCCATCGGCCCTGATCTGGTCCAGCTGCTGCTGCAGGTCCTGCAGGAATGCATCGCGCATCGGGCTTCCTCCTGTTGTGTCCGGAAAACCGGTAAGTGACTGCAAACAACATAGCAGTGGAAGCGACCCACCGCCGCTGGCCGGCGCAATATGGTCTCGCCAATTGCACGGGACTGGTGCATTCTTAACATCAATAAAAATCAGACTATTCGGGAAGTTGCGATGGAACTGAACCTGTCCCCGTACCAGGCGCGCGTGATCGGCGCCCTGATCGAAAAGGAAATCACCACCCCGGACCAGTATCCGCTGTCATTGAATGCGCTGACACTCGCCTGCAACCAGAAAAGCAATCGCGACCCGGTGATGGAACTCGACGAAGGCACGGTGCAGGACACCCTGGACGAGCTGTCCAAGCTGCGGTTGGTGAAGGAGGAAAGTGGATTCGGCAGCCGGGTAGCGAAATACAAGCACCGCTTCTGCAATACCGAATTCAGCGAGCTGCAGCTGACCGAGCAGGAACTCGGCATTGTTTGCGTGATGCTGTTGCGCGGCCCCCAGACTCCCGGAGAGCTGCGCAGCCGGACCAACCGGCTTTGCAGTTTCAGCGACGTACAGCAGGTCGAGCGCGTGCTGCAGAAGCTGGCGGAGCGCGACGATGGCCCCTTCGTAGTCAAGCTGGCGCGGGAGCCGGGCAAGCGCGAATCACGCTATGCCCACCTGTTCAGCGGAGAAGTGTCGGCAGCGGACCTGGCGCCAGCATCGTCGACGGCAACTGCAGAACTCGACGACGATCGGCTTTCACAGCTCGAGGAAGACGTCGCGAGCCTCCGCAACGAGGTGGCGGAGCTGCGCGCATTACTGGAAGACCTGACCAGTTGAAGAAGGCCTCGGGCGGCACAGCCTGAAACTGACCGCTTGCCGCCCGAGGCTTTGCTGTCTTAGCAGCGCCCTTTCTTAGCCTGGCCCGGCGGGCAAAAGTTGGCGTTGTTGTGGCGATCACCGTGGTAATGGTGCTCTTCGCGGTACTCGCGGTATTCCCTGTCGTCGTAGCGGTGGCGATCGTCACGGTAATCCTTGGTGTTGACCGCGGTGCCGACGGCCGCTCCGATACCTGACCCGACCACGGCACCGTCGCGGCCGCCCAACTCGGCACCGACGGCGCCACCCACGGCACCGCCGATGGCGCCGCCGATGGCGGAATCCACGGTCAGGTCCCCGGCCATCGAGACGGCCGGCAGCAGCGCCAGCACCACAGCGGCAATTGTCGATTTCTTCACAGTCTGTTCCTCCCGCCCGGCAGCGTCTTCTGCACGGGCTTAACGCAATGTGTTAGTGCAATAAATATTCTGCGGCGCGGGCGCCAGTTCGTAAACGAGCTCAGTGATGCCAGTGGCCATGATGATCGCGGCGGTGATGCTTTTTCCAGCGTTTCCACTCCTTGCGTCGATGCTTGTGGCCATGACCGCGATCCTCGTAGTAGTAATGACGCTCGACCGGGTAGTAATGACGTTCGACCACGACCTGGCGCTCTACCGGATAGGATTCCCGGTAACCTGCGCGGTAGTCCCGGGTGTTGACCGCGGTCCCCACCACCGCACCGAGGCCCGCTCCCAGAACGGCGCCGTCGCGACCGCCGACCTCGGCACCGAGCGCACCGCCGATAGCACCACCCAGCGCGCCCCCGATGGCGGAGTCCGTGGTCAGGTCCCGCGCCATGGCGCTGGCGGGCAGTAGCGAGGCAAGTACGATCGTCATGATAAATTTCTTCATGGGGTCCTCCTTGGGCCGGGCATGTTCAGCGCGGTGTAACCGGCCTTTGTCAATGACGCCTATGAAACGACAGTTCAACTGAATCGTGGATGAAGCCGCAGGCAAATGGCCAACCCGGGAAAACTGTGCCACTTTCAGGGAACACTTAGCGGGCACAGGCATCGAAACGGTAACGGTGCCCACCAGGAAGGAGACCCCATCCCATGCTCAAACTTTACGGCCTGCCGCTCAGCAACTACTACAACATCGTCAAACAGGCGCTGTTGGAAAAGGGTATTGCGTTCGAGGAGGTCAAGGTGCCGCCTTCCCAGGAGCCCGACTACCTGGCCAAAAGTCCGATGGGCAAGATCCCCTGCATTGAAACGCCGGAAGGCTTTCTCTCCGAATCGCTTGCGATTCTCGAGTACCTCGAGGAAACCCACCCGGTCCCCAAACTCTACCCCGCAAACGCCTACGAGCGCGCCAAGGCCCGCGAGATCATCAAGATTGCAGAGCTCTATCTCGATGCGCCGGCACGCAGACTGCTCGGGCATGTGCTGTTCGGTGCCCCGCTGTCCGAGGAAGCCAGGGCAGAAGTGCGCCCAGCCGTCGAAAAGGGGCTGGCCGCGCTCGGACGCGTTACCCGCTACGGGCCCTGGGTCGCGGGGTCCGACTTCAGTTATGCCGACATCGTGCTGCTGCACTGCCTGGGCCTGATGCTCGCGATGGTCGGCGCCGTATACCAGTGGGATCCGCTGACGGCCGAGCCCGAATTGAACGCCTGGCTGCAGAGAGCCGCTGCGCGCGAGCACAGCAAGGCGCTGCGGGAGGCCCAGCAACAGGCGATCGCAGACATGAAAGCGGGTGAAGTGCCCGCATCCTGACGAGCTGCGACAACACCGGTAGCGCGATAAAAAGCCGGCCCCTTGCGGAGCCGGCTTTGTTAATCGGACGTTGGCGCGATGCCGTCAGTTCGATTCTGCCTGAATCGCCTTGACCGCCGCACGGGCTGCCGCGTTGACCGCCACCACCAGCGGCGCGTCGAATTGCGGCTGCAACCGGAGCGCCGAAGCGGACAACGGACCGCCTCCCATGATCACCGCCTGGGCACCGTCCTGCTCGACGGATTCGCGCACCGCGCCTGCCAGCGCGGCGTCCAGTTGCTCCGGCGACTGCACCAGCGCCAGCGGATCGCCGGAGGTGACCCGCACCCCGCGGTACTGATCGCCGTACCCCAGGGACTCGGCTTTCTGCCGAAACGACTCGATCAGCCCCTCGTCCGGCGTCACGGTCACGATCCCGAATGGACGGCCGCCGCGGGCGGCCTCGTGAAACACCTCTTCGCCGATGCCGAACACCGGGATATCCACCGCGGCGCGCAGCTCCTCGAGGCCCGGATCGCTGAAGGCCGAAACGATCAGCGCCGCGACCTGCGTGTCCCGGGCAGCTTCAACGCCGACCGCAACCACGCCCGGCACCGCATCGATCATATCCTGCGGTGTGGTGAGCAGCGACGGGGCCCCGGGATTGCTTCTACCCACCACCTCGGCCACGCCCGCGACTGCATCCCTGGCGAGACCGGCCATCGATTCGGTGGCCTTGGCATTGGAATTGGGGTTGATCAGTACGATGGTTTTGGCGGCAGCAGCCACTTTCGTTTGGGTCATGGAGTCATCCTGTCCGGCGTGCGCCAGCGATGATATGAGGCAGGCGCCCAGCAGGAAAGCGATCGATCCTTTGGCACGGATCAGACGTGTATTCGACATAAGAATGTGTCTTCTGAATGGGACGAAGTTACAGGTTAAAAAAAGCCCCGCACGGTGGCGGGGCTGGCAGGTTACTGGCGGAACCGCTGGCAGGCCGACCAGTTGTTCATCAGCAGGTAGTAGGTCACGCCGGCCGGTACCAGGCTGGCATACCAGGAGATCGACGAGAACCAGAGGGCAACCACTGCCCCGAACAGGGAGGCGATAACAGCCGCGTAGTTGATGCCCTTGTAAGGACCGTTCTCGTTATACAGGTTCTCCAGGTTCAGCTTCTGGCGACGGATGATGAAGTAGTCCACCACCATGACCGCGAAGATCGGGCCGAGGAACGCCGAGTAGATCTGTACGAACAGCTGCAGGCCCGCAGCGGACTCATCCTTCACCAGCTCCCAGGGGAAGGTGCAGAAGGCCAGCAGACCGACGATGATGGTGGCGGTGCGGAACTTCAGCTTGAACACGTTCATCAGGATATAGGTCGGCGGCACCACGTTGTTGAGCACGTTGGTGGTGACCTGGGCGAAGGCGATGAACAGCAGGGTGGTGACCAGCAGCAGCTGGTTGTCCACGGCGCTGGCGAATACCTGGATCGGGTCGGATATGCCGGTGGCGCCGGAAACCATCAGGCCAATCAGGCCCATGAACAGCGTGCAGGGCAGGATCGACATGGCGTAGAGGGTGGACAGCAGGCCGCGGCCGGTTCCTTCCTTCAGCTCACGGGAGTAGTCGCTGACGTTGAGCATCATGGTGCTGTAGATGCCAAGGAACAGCATGGTCGCGCCCCAGAACGGCATGCCCCAGGTGCCGTCGATGTTCACCAGTTGGGTGGTGATGGCATCGCCGTACTTGGTGACCACGCTATAGAACATGTACACCAGCGAAACCAGGATGAAGCCGCTGCCGATGTTCTCCAGCCACTTGATACCCTTGAAGCCGAACATCGACAGGCCGATCTGCAGCAGCTGGAAAGCGATGAAGTAGAACACCAGGTTGTCGAAGCCGAACATCGTGGCCGAGACCGCATTCAGTGCGCCGGCACCGACCCAGCTCTGGAACCCGTACCAGACGATGGCCGGCACCGCGCGCACCAGTCCGGGGAAGTGGGTGCCGTTGAAACCGAAAGCGCTGCGGGCCTGGACGATAAACGGAATGCCGTACTTGTAACCGGCGGCGCCGTTCAGCGCCAGCGCGATACCGATGACAAAACAGCCGATGGCGATCGCCAGGCTGGCCTGCAGCAGGTTCAGGGTTCCGACGATGCTGGAGCCCATGGTGAAGGTACCGATGGAGACACAGCCGCCAAACCAGGCCAGCAGATAGGAGAGCCGGCCCATGATCCGCGTTTTCTGTGGCGCCAGCGACTCCTCACCGGCATGCTTGGTTTCGACAACCTCGTCCACCATCATGTTCGCCTCTAGTACTTTTTCATTACTCATTGCGTTGTCCTTGTGGTGCGGGTCCAAACCCGTCTGTTATTTTTATGCAGATATCTGGCCAGAAACTCAGGCACCAGTATCCGAGAGATGCGCGAAGCCACCAGTGAAGGTCTTCGGACGCGGGTAAGCCAGATCACCGAACTTGCTGGTGCCGAGGCCCAGGCTCACCAGGGACTCGGCCAGCTTCACCGCGGCGGTCACGCCCTCGACGATCGGCAGCCCGACCTCACGACCGATTTCATCGGTCAGGTCGGCCATGCCGCCGCACCCCAGCACGATGGCGCCGATATTGTCTTCCGCCTTGGCTCGCAGACATTCCTCGATGATCCGGTCCAGCGCCGCACGACCGTCGTCCTCCAGGTCCAGCACCGGAATCTCGGCCGCCCGCACGCGGCGACAGTGGTGCGCGAAACCGTAGGACTGCAGCAGATGCTCGGCGATGATGCCGGTGCGCCCCAGCGTGGTGACGATTGAAAAGCGGGTGCTGATCAGCGTCGCCATATGAAAGGCGGCCTCGGCAATGCCGATCACCGGCGCCTGAGTCAGCTCCCGCGCCGCCAACAGGCCGGGGTCTCCGAAGCAGGCCACGATGTAGGCATCGGTCTCTTCCTGCTCCCCCGCCATCACTTCCTCGGCGACGCCGACTGCGCTGACTACCTCGTCGAAATGACACTCGATCGATACCGGACCGCTTTGCGGATTGGTGGCAACGATACGGGTGTCAGGCGCCGCGACCCGCTGCGCGGCCTCGCCGATCTTCGCCGTCATGCTGGCAGTGGTGTTTGGATTGATTACGCGAATTTGCATGGCTGTCGTACCTGCTTGCTGTTCAACTGTTATTCGTTTTACACAACAAACAACAGGATGTACATAGCCACAAACAACATTGTTAACAATTTTAAATTGGCAAAAACAGCTTTGTTAACAATAACGACAACATTTAAATTACACACAACATGAATCTTTATCTAAGAAAATCAAACCGTTAAAAAGGCAAAAACGGTTGAGAGAAAGGAAAACTCGAACGCAGACAGTATGAAAACAATCCAATCAAATCGCTTTCGGCTTGCAGAATTTGCAGGTTTACCCACACCGACCCGGCAACAGCAGCTCTTGGCAACTTCATCTATCCTTGTATTGCACCGCCCCGAAACCAGCCATCTGGGAGGATTCGCCATGTTTCTGAAAGAAAAATCCAGTGGCCATCTGATCGAGGTCCTGTCGCTGCAGGACCTGTTCAACCCGTTTCATTCGACGGTCAATGGCCGCTACAACCATGGCGAGGAGGCACAGGAACCGGAAGACTTCGCCAAAGACGACCTGATTTTCCTGTCCGGCGAAGCCCTGCCCCGATGCTGGACCGACGATCACTATCGCGACGCCGAACTCAGGCGGAATTAAACCGGCGATTCAACGGACGCCCCTGCCGACTGAAAAGGTCGTCGATACAAAGGGGGATCGTTTTGCCCTGGTTTTCAAATCCTAAAACCACCACAGCTCCATAATGGTGTAAAGATGCGCCGCATTAGAAATAAATTTCAATAATGGTGCCAATCTGCACCTTATTGGAAACAAGATTCAATAATGGGGTACGAAGGCACCACAAACGAAATAAAGCCCGATAATGGTGCTTCCAAACGCCGCAAAAACTCGAACAGTATTGACATGTTGCCCGGGTAACGGAAACGGGATGCTTGGCGGACGGCACTTGCCAGCTTTACGGTCTCGGGCTAACGTCAGCGGGCCTTGAATACAGCATGAGGGAAAAGGTTATGGGTCTGGGAGCCATACTGAAGAAAATGTTCGGCGCCGCTGACAACGACACCGGAGAGGGAAGTCTCGGCGAGGCGATCGAATACAAGGGATATCAGATCTACCTGAAAGCGCGCCCGATGGACGGCCAGTTCGGCGTTGGCGGCGTGATCCGCAAAGAGATCGACGGCGAGATGCGCGAGCACCTGTTCTTCCGCGCCGACCAGCTACCCAGTCGCGAAATGTGCGACGAACTGACGCTGCAAAAAGCCAAGCAGACCATCGACCAGCAGGGTGACGATATTTTCGGCCGACCGTAGGATGGGTGAAGGCGCCGTCGGCACATTCCCGCCGATTTGCACCGAGCGCTGACGACGGCGTAACCCATCCTGCTAGTTTCGTGGATGCAGCCAGGCCGGCAGCAGCGAATAGGGATCGACTTTTACGCTGCTGTCGAATGTTGCCCCCGCCCGTTCCAGTCGCTGCTGCAGACGCCCGTCCCTGAATTCATCGAACACTTCTGTGCAGCCGCCGACGAACTCGCCGCCAACAAACACCTGTGGAATGGTGACGCAGCCGGTCCGTGCATTCAGCACCTGACGGATGGCACCGCCACGGTTATCGGCCTGGTACTCGGTACTGTCGAGGTCGACCGAGCGATAGTCGATACCGCAGCGGGCAAACAGCTTGCGCAACGACCAGCAGAACTCGCACCACTCGAGCGCGAACATCACCACCGGCTGCCGGCTGTCCGATAGCACCTGCTCGACGAAGTCTTCGACCTCGGCGCTGACCGTCACCGCCGCTGCCGCAGCCGGCGCCGACTGCCCCGGACGGTCGAAGCGGTATCCCGGTGTCGAGCGGGATAACTCCAGCTCCTCTTCGGTCATCTCGGTTTCGATATCGGCGAAAAGCGGCGTACTGAGATAACGCTCGCCGGTATCCGGCAGCATGCACAGAATGGTCGTACCCGGTTCGCTGTTACGGGCGATTTCCAGTCCGCCCGCCAGAGTCGCTCCGGCAGTGATGCCGCAGAAGATTCCCTCCTGCTGCGCCAGCGCACGCGACAGGCCGAGGGCGTCGTTGCCCGCCACCGGCAACACCTGATCGATGTAACCGGAGGTGACCGCGTCCTCGGTCAGCCGGGAGATGAAATCCGGTGTCCAGCCCTGCATCAGATGCGGCCGGAAGCCCGGATGACTGGCCGCCGGCGCGCCATCGGCCGAGCGCGCCTGCGGGATGCCAGTGCCCAGCAACGGTGAGTTGTCCGGCTCACAGACCACGACTTTGGTTTGCGGGCTTTGCTCTTTCAGGACCCGGGCCACGCCCTTGAGCGTGCCGCCGGTGCCGAAACCGGTCACCCAGTAGTCGAGCCGTGTGTCGGCGAAGTCTTCGAGGATTTCCGGTGCGGTGGTGCGCGAATGGAACTCGGCGTTGGCCTCGTTCTCGAACTGGCGGCACAGGAACCAGCCGTGCTTCTCGGCCAGTTCCACCGCCTTGGCGAGCATGCCGCTGCCCTTTTCCGCCGCCGGCGTCAGCACTACCCGGGCGCCGAGAAAGCGCATCATCCGCCGCCGTTCGACGCTGAAGTTCTCGGCCATGGTCACCACCAGCGGATAGCCCTTACAGGCGCACACCATCGCCAGCCCGATGCCGGTATTGCCGCTCGTCGCCTCGATGACCGTCTGTCCGGGCCGCAGCAGGCCGCGGCGTTCGGCATCCTCGATCACGCCGAGCGCCAGCCGGTCCTTGACCGACCCCATCGGATTGAAGGCTTCGAGCTTGACGTAGAGGTTGATGCCGGGTGGCGCCAGTCGATTCAGTCGTACCGCAGGCGTACGCCCGACGGTTTCCAGTATGCTGTCATAACGCCGGCCCATGACACACCTCCAGGCAAATCGATTCCCGCTAAGCATAGCCGATGCGGCAAAAACCACCTTTCGCCACCGCATGCCTCGTCTACAATCTGTTACTAACGCTTCAGGAAGTAAAACCCGACAACAACAGGAGTAAAGGCATGGCCAACGAAGGCTACCATGAGCCCATCGACGAACTGTCCGACGAAACCCGCGACATGCACCGGGCCATCACGTCACTGATGGAGGAGCTGGAAGCGGTCGACTGGTACAACCAGCGCGTGGATGCCTGCAAGGACGACGAGCTTCGCGCCATCCTCAGGCACAACCGCGACGAGGAAAAGGAACACGCGGCGATGGTGCTGGAATGGATCCGACGGAAAGATCCCAAACTTGATTCCGAACTACGCGACTACCTGTTCACCGACAAACCGATCGCGCACGATTGACGGGTGAGTGATGAGTGGTAGACGGGTGGAGCGACGCTTTGCAGGGGGCATCCGGTCCTGACTTGGACAGGGCGTCGTGAAACCCATCTTTAGCTGCAGGTTTGGTTGCAGGACCAACGGGACGCAGCCCAAAGCCACTTTCCCTGCCATCCGCGACAAATCGATCTGCAAAACAATCGATATAATGGGTTACGGCGCGCCTGGACCTCCCCGGGACGGCATTACCGGAGCAGTGCGCGCCTGCACCCAACCTACAGCTCGCTGGCGGCGACCTCCCGCTGCTGCTGCTGAATGCGCCAGAGGTGCGCATAGGTGCCGTTGCGCTCGAGCAGCTCGCCGTGACTCCCCTGTTCCACCAGCCGGCCATCCTGCATCACCAGAATGTGATCGGCGTCGACGATGGTCGACAGCCGGTGGGCGATCACAAGGCTCGTCTGCCCGCGCGACACCTCGCGAATTGCCCGCAGGATACTACGCTCCGAACGGCTGTCCAGCGATGAAGTGGCCTCGTCGAACACCAGGATCGGAGGGCGCTTGAGGATAGTACGGGCAATGGCGACGCGCTGTTTCTCGCCACCGCTGAGCTTGAGTCCGCGCTCGCCCACCAGGGTATGGTGACCGTCCGGCAGCTGGGCAATAAAATCGTCCAGATGCGCCAGCCGGATCGCCTCCTGTACCTCCTCCGGTGCCGCATCGATGCGGCCATAGAGGATGTTGTCGTAGATGGATGCGTTGAACAGCACCGTATCCTGCGGCACGATCCCGATCGCACGGCGCAGCGAGTCCTGTGTAACCGAACGGATGTCCTGGCCGTCGATCAGGATGGCGCCATGCTCGATATCGTAGAAACGGAACAGCAACTTCACCAGGGTCGACTTGCCAGAGCCGCTGGCACCGACGACCGCCACCTTCTGCCGCGGCCGCACCTCGAAGCTGATGCCGTCGAGAATCTGCCGCTCGGGACGGTAGCCGAAATCGACGTTGCGAAACTCGATCCGCCCCTCCCCGACCCGAAGCGCCTGCGCACCGGCGCCATCCCGGATCGCGGGCTGGCGTCGCAGCAGCGCGAACATGCGCTCGATATTGGCCAGCGAACCTTTCATCTCGCGATAGACGAAGCCGAGAAAGTTGAGCGGCATGAACAGCTGCATCATGAAGGCATTGATCAGCACGAAATCCCCCAGCGTCATGCTGCCGGCGACGACATTGCGGCCGGCCAGCACCATCATCGCGGTCATCGCCAGCGCAATGATCAGCGCCTGACCGCCGTTGAGCGCGAACAGCGTCAGGCGATTCTTGCGCCGAGCCTGCTCCCAGGCCGCCAGATCGCGGTCGTAGTTGTCGGCCTCGTGCCGCTCGTTGGTGAAGTACTTGACCGTTTCGTAGTTCAGCAGGCTATCGATGGCGCGGGAGTTGCTCTCGGAGTCGGCCCGGTTTGCCGCGCGCACGTATCCGGTACGCCAGTCGGTCGCGACGACCGAATAGGCGACATAAACGATCACCGCCAGCAGCGTGATCAATGCGAACCAGGCCGAGTAGTTGAACAGCAACAAGCCCACCACCAGGGCAATCTCGAACAGCGTCGGCACGATATTGAAGACCATGAAGCGCATCAGAAAACTGACGCCCGAAACCCCGCGCTCGATATCGCGGGACAGACCACCGGTACTGCGGTTGAGGTGGAAGTCCAGCTCGAGGTCATGGAGATGGCGGAACACCGTTAGTCCGATGCGGCGCATCGCCCGCTCGGTGACACGCCCGAAAATGGTGTCGCGAATTTCGCCGAACAGGACGTTGGCGAAGCGCACCGTGCCGTAGGCCAGCAGCAGTCCCAGCGGCAGCGCGACCACCTTGCCCTGCCCCGCGTCAAGTGCATCGACGACATGCTTGAGAATGAACGGCATGCCGACGCTGGCAAGCTTCGCCGCCACCAGACAGCCCAGCGCCAGAGCGATACGCAGGCGATACTCGAGCAGATAGGGCACCAGAGACTTCAGCGTCTCGAGGTTGAAGCGGATATCATCGTTGTCGGGATGGTAGGAAGAACGGCGTCGCATCGACCGAAGTCCTTGGCTGGATGGCCTTCCACTTTACGTCACGGGCGGCGAGGGCGCGACCGCATCAGGTGTGCCGAGGCGGCAGCCAACCCGTACTCTGGCCGATCACCTGCTCCAGCGCCGCGATTTCGCGCGACATTTCCCGTGCCAGGTTGATCATAATGAGGCCGAAATCGGCGGGATAGCGCTGCTGGATATCGTGAAACAGCTCGACGCCGATCTCCAGCACCCGCAGCGGCGTTACAGCCACAGCGGTACCGCTTCGGGGCTGCAGCCCGATCATGGCATCGAAGCCCAACTGCTCGCCGGCGCGAAAGTGCCGGGTCAGCACATCGTACGTCTCAAAATGTTTGTAGAACGCCAGCATGCCGCTGATCACGACAAAAAAACCGTTCGCCGGCGAGCCGGGGCGGTACAGCACCTCGCCCGACTCCAGCGCCAGCAAGCGCCCCTGCCAGAGCAGGTGCTGCACGCAGTCGTCGCTCAGGGCGCCGAAGGTCGCCAGCTCGCGGGTATAGCCCGGGGCCAGGGCAGTCAGAAGCTCGGTCGTCTCAAGGACCCTCACTGCGACGGCCGCCCGGTTGCCGACTGTTCGGTCAGTTGCAGGATGGCGCGACTCAGCGTACCGACCGCACGCGCCATCTCGCGCGCAAGATTGAGCAACAGCAGGCCAAACTCATCCGGCTCGCTGACATGCAGTTCGTAAAACTGGTCGGCAGACACCTTGACCACCAGCGTATGATCCTCCGCCGCCACCGCCGTTGCGGTGCGATCGTGCAACGCGATCATCGCCACGAAGCCAAACTCCTCCCCGCGCAGATGCGGTCGGGTCAGCGCATTCAGTTGGTTATTGCAGACATAGAGGTTCATGGCGCCACGCAATACCACGTAGAACGAATCGGTGCGCTCTCCTGGGCGATAGACGACCTCGCCCGCATCGAGCTCAAAGATATCGCCCTCGCACAACAGGCGCCGCACGACACGATCCGACAGGGCGCCAAAGGTGGACAGTTCCCGGAAATACTCGGGGCCCAGGGTATGCAGGAGCGTTTCGCCATCTACCGACTTCATCTGAAGAACCGTTCGCACTGGTCGATACCGCGGCCAACGCCGCCGGCCATACCTGACTAGGGGTTGTTGACGTTTTGCAGAGCAACAGGAAGCATCCACGAACGTCATTAGTCCCTAGTATAGTGTCAGGCATACAGAAGACGCCCGCCGACCGCATTGGCGATCGTCACCAGTCCCAGCACCAGATTGATGCCGACGATACGGCGTATCCTGTTGAGCTGGGCACCGGCTGCCGCCCAGTCGGCGCTGGCGACCGCCCGCCGCAAACCACGAAAAGGCGCGAAATAAAGATGACCGAACAGCGCCATCATCATGTAGCCGGTGACCAGCATCAGGTGCACGTGCAGGCCGACGGCGGCAAAGCCGCCGAACTGCAGGATCATCCAGTGTCCGCTCAGGATCAGTATCGCCACCAGGGCCCAGACCCAGCTGAAAAAACGACGAAACAGTTCTGCCCAGAGCGTCAGGCGCTGGGGCGGCTCCAGTACCGCCGCTGCCGCGGGACGCAGGCAGACGTAAGCGAGGAACATGCCTCCGACCCAGATCACGGCGGCCAGCAGGTGCAAGGTGATAGCGTAAGGCATAGCAGCATCCCTGTTGTGCAATTTGAAAACAGATGGAAGCACATTCCCTGCTCCAGTGCATCCCTGCACGCGCAGGACGACCGCCATGGACGGTGGAAATCCTGGATCTGCAGGAGCAGGATTCAGGGAAGTAACTCCCTGTACAAGCCCTGCTCCAGTGCATCCCTGCACGCGCAGGATGACCGCCATTGCCGGTCTGAATCTGGATCTGCTGCGCTGCGCTGAGCGCAGCGAAGCAAGGCTCGGCACAGAAGGCCCGGCAATGATGCATCGGCCATTCCGGACTATGCTGCAAAGATGCCCGGTTACGGGCTACCCCCGCCTTTCCACCGGATGCCATTGATGACTGCGATGTACGGCCTCGACCCAAGATACCGGCTTCCCATGGGACTGGCGCTTCTGCTCTGGCTGTCACTGTCATCGCGGCTCCTGGCCGCACCACCGGATTACACAAACGACATCAAACCCATTCTCGAGCGGCGCTGTGTCGTCTGTCATAGCTGTTACGACGCGCCCTGCCAGCTCAAGCTCAATGCCTGGGAGGGACTCGCGCGCGGCGCCCATCGCGACAGAATCTACGACGTCACACGGCTGCTGGCGGCGCCGCTGACCCGACTGGAGGATGCCGAGGGAGAAGCGGCCTGGCGCGCCAAAGGCTTCCATCCGGTGCTTCCGGACGGCCAAAACGCTGGCGGTCTGATGCTGAAACTGCTGCAACTCAAGCAACAGCACCCTCTGCCGCCCGGACCGCGTCTGCCCGACAGCTTCGAACTGTCGCTGAATCGCGATCAGCAATGTCCGGCGCCGGAGGATTTCGCAGACTATGCGCGTGATTACCCGCTCTGGGGCATGCCCTACGGTCTGCCGGCCCTGCCCGCGGAGGAGCAGTCGTTGCTGATTCGCTGGCTGGAAGCCGGCGCTCCGGGGCAAGCGCCGACCCGGAACATCGACCGCTACGGCGACGCCATCGCCGGCTGGGAACGTTTTTTCAACCAGCCCTCGAACAAGGCGCGCCTGATGAGCCGCTACATCTACGAGCACCTCTTCATCGCCAGCCTGCACTTCGACACGGTCGACGATGGCAAATCCGAACGCACCTTTTTCCGCCTGGTTCGGTCCGAGACGCCACCGGGTCAACCGGTCCGGATGATCGCTACCCGCCGCCCCTACGACCCACCCGGCACGGATCGCGTCTACTACCGGCTGATACCTGTTCAGGACGCGGGCCTGGCCAAGACCCGGATGCCCTACGCGCTCAATCCGCAACGGCAACAGCGCTGGCAGCAGCTGTTTCTCGATACCGATTACCGCGTCGAGCACCTGCCCGGCTACGACCCGGACAGCGCCGCCAATCCCTTCGTCACGTTCGAAGCACTGCCGGTGAACAGCCGTTACCGCTTCATGCTCGACGAGGCGGGCTTTACCATCCAGGGCTTTATCAAGAGCCCGGTGTGCCGCGGGCAGGTGGCGCTGAACGTGATCAACGATCATTTCTGGGTGTTCTTCGTCGATCCCGAGCTGCTGCAGGCCGAGGGGGAGGCACACTTTCTCGCCGAGCAGCGCGCCAACCTGCGACTGCCGGCCGAGAGCACGGCCGGTCTGTTAAACTGGCTACGCTATGCCGAGCACGAAGCCGACTATCTCGAGGCCAAGCGTCGCGCCGTCAAACAGCTGGCCCGCCGCGTACCGCCGTCGCTCGACTACCTCTGGGACGGTGATGGTGACAATCCCAATGCCAGCCTGACGGTATTTCGGCACTTCGACAGCGCTTCGGTGGTGCGTGGTCTCCTGGGCCAGGCGCCCCAGAGCGCCTGGCTGATCGGCTATCCGACCCTCGAGCGAATCCACTACCTGCTGGTGGCCGGCTTCGATGTTTACGGCAATGTCGGTCACCAGCTCAGCAGCCGCATATACATGGACTTTCTGCGCATGGAGTCGGAGTTCAATTTCCTCACCCTACTGCCGCGCGATGCGCGGCAGGCCGCCCGTGATGACTGGTACCGCGATGCCGGCGAGCACGTGCGGGACTACCTGTCCCATATCAAGGGTTACCTGTTCGGTCACAAGATGCTCTACAACGGCGACTCGGCTATCAAGTTCAGCAGCGCCGAGCCGCTGCCGGAACTGTACGGGCTGCTGCGGAACAAGTTCGCGTCCCTGCAGCCGCCCGGCTTCCGCCTCGGGGACAGCCCCGCTCCGCCCGGGGTCACCGGGTCACTCGAGCGGCTGCAGTCGATGCGTGGCGCCGATCTTGCGATCTTTCCGGAGATTTCCCTAATCCGCATCGACGGCGACGAGGAGCGGCGCTGGTACTTCACGCTGCTGCATAACAGTGCCCACAGCAACGTCTCGGAGCTCTTCCACGAGCAGGATCGCCGCTTGCCCGAGGAGGACAGCCTGCTATTGGCAAACGGCGTGCTGGGAGCCTATCCCAACCAGTTCTTCCGCGTCGAAGCCGACAGGATCGACAACTTCGTCGACAGACTGACCGGGGTCGACTCGGAGAGCGCCTACCGCGAGGTGCTCGATCGTTACGGCATCCGCCGCACCGCCAGCGACTTCTGGCACTACAGCGACCTGCTGTATCTGGATTACCAGCGGCTGCGGCCGCTCGAAGCCGGGGTACTCGACTATAGCCGGCTGGAAAACCGATAAAAAATCCCCGGACGCCTGGGCGGCCGGGGATAATCTGAAGGGGAAAGCGGCCGGACGAGCCGGCCGTGAACGGAGATTTAGCGCAGCACCAGGAAGAACACTCCACGACCACGCTGCACCTGCAGCAGCACCTGATCCTTGTCCTTCGCCAGTGCCTGCTCCACGTCCTCAACGGTCGAGACACTGATACGATTGACGCTCAGCAGCACGTCGCCCGGCCGCAAGCCGCTGGCTGCGGCGCCGGAGGTGCTGTCCAAACCGGTGATTTTGACGCCGCCATCCGGATTCGGTTCGAGCTCGACGCCCTTCAACAGCGGGTGAATCTCGCTGCCGGCAAGCTTCACCGGCTCACCGACCTTGACGTCGAGCTCGCGCTCCTTGCCGTCACGCAGAATCGTCAGCGTTACGGTTTCGCCGATATCGCTGAAGGCGATGCTGTTGCGCAGGTCTCCGGTGGTGGGGGTCGCACGGCCATTGACGCCGGTGATCAAATCGCCGGATTCGATGCCGGCCTTGTCGGCTTCGGAGTCCTTCTTGACGTCCGTGACCAGCACGCCGCGCTGACCATTGTCGAGTTTGAACGCCTTGCGCAACGCCGGGTTCATGTCCTGGATGGCAACGCCGATCTGGCCACGCTTGACCTCACCATGCTCGACGATCTGCTCGAGGCTGGCGCGGGCCATGTTGACCGGGATAGCGAAGCCGATACCGACGTTGCCGCCCCCCGGCGCGATGATGGCGGTATTGATGCCCACCAGCTCGCCGCGGAGGTTGACCAGCGCACCGCCGGAGTTGCCCGGGTTGATCGAAGCGTCGGTCTGAATGAAGTCCTCGTAACCCTCGATACCGAGACCGGTGCGGCTCAGCGCACTGACGACACCGGTGGTGATGGTCTGGCCGAGACCGAAGGGGTTGCCGATGGCGACAACGAAATCGCCCACCCGCAGGCTGTCGGAGTCGGCCATTTTCACCTCGTGCAGGTCGTCGGCCTCGATGCTGAGCACTGCGATATCGACCTCGGGATCGGCACCGACCAGCTCCGCCTCGAAGGTGCGCCCATCGACCAGAGACACCTGGATCTCGTCGGCCCCCTTGATGACGTGGAAATTGGTGACGATGGTGCCCTCGCCAGCGTCGACGATAACGCCGGAACCGGCGCTGGCCTGGCGACGTTCGGCGCGCGGTCGCGCCTGCTGCTCCGGGATATTGAAGAAGCGCCGGAAGAAGGGATCGCTGAGCAGCGGATTCTGCTCACGCTCGTGCTTGGCATAAGTGGCGATATTGACCACCGCCGGGTTGACCTGTTCGAGCATCGGCGCCAGGGACGGCAGCTCCTTGCCCGACGGATCGCTCATCGGCAGCGCCGCCAGGGCGCCGAACGACAGAGTGGACAGCATCAGTATCAGCAAATAGCGAACTTTTCGTGTCATCGCCTTTTCTCCTTGATTGATCAGTCGGCCAGGCCGGCCTGGCCGGCGCCGAGCCCGCGAAAACGGATGAGATCGAACATCTGGTCGAACGCATCCGCCACAGCCGTGCTGATCGAGCCATTGTTGGTGTAGATATCGAAAGTCTTGCGCCCCGCCGCGCGCAGCGAAATATGGCACTGGTACAACTTGTTCGCCTGCCCCTGATGAGCCACCTGGTCCACCACGATATCGACCCGGGTGACGCGTGGCGCCGCGCGTTCGAGACGCTGCAGGCGGTGGTCGATCTGATCCCGGGCCGCGCCGGGTTTCAGGCCATGACGAAAAAGTGTCGACGTAATCATGCACAACTCCTGACGGAATCCGCGCCCAAGCGGACACCGTCTCCTGATAGGGACTAATGGCGTTAAATCGAGGATAGGATCAGGAGAGTGCGTACGGAGGTGCCCGGATCGGGCTGAAAAGCGGTGTCTGCCGGCGGCATGCGCGCGGCAGTGCCGATTCTGGAGCGGCGCGATAGACGATGGCAGTGCTTGTGGCCGACACCGGAAGTGCGTTGCCGTCGATGCCGCCGGGCAGTACCGGCTCCGGCACCGACTGCAGCATCATCGCTTCGAGACCGACCTGCTGCACCGCGGCTGTCGCCTGCGACCGGTCGGCCGCCTCGACACTCAGCGAGAACAACAGCAATGTCAGACTGTAAAGCAGGGCTTTCACTGTCGATACGGCTCCGTGCAGCAGTGCATGGCTTTCGAGTTCGGATGGAAGCGATACCGGCCAGCAGGCCAAATATCGGTTCCGGAATCGGTAGAGTGCCTATTCGGCAAATAGTTCTGCGACCGTAGCAAATTTACCAGGGTCTTTTGAGGTTTGCGGATGCTTCCACAAACCTCAACAGACCTTAACGCTCCAGCGCCTCGATCCGGTGCGCCTGCTGCTGCAATCGATACATCGAGGCATAGATCCCCCGTGGCCCGCGCATCAGTTCCTCGTGACTGCCGGCCTCGACGAATTCGCCGTGAGACATCACCAGGATGCGGTCCGCCTGGCGTACGGTGGACAACCGGTGCGCCACCACGATCAGCGTTACCTCACCGTGCAGCTCCGCCAGCGCCTGCTGCACCACCTGCTCGGTTTCGCTGTCGACGCTGGACGTGGCTTCGTCCAGCAACAGAATGCGCGGCGCGCCTGCCAGCGCGCGGGCGATGATCAACTGCTGCCGCTGCCCGGTGGACAGCCGCGTGCCGCGCTCACCGAGCTCGGTCTCGTAGCGCCGTGGCAGCGACTCGATCACCGGGTGCAGATGCGCCTGACGTGCCGCGCGCTGTATCGCCTCGAACGCCAGGCCACGTCCCATATCGATGTTGTCGCGCACGCTCGCCGCCAGCACGAAGGGCTCCTGCGGAATCAGCCCGATGCCGGCACGCAGCGCCGCCTGGCTGTATGCCTGCAACGGCTGGTTATCGATGCGGATGGTGCCGGCACTTGGCTGGTAAAAGTTCAGCAACAGATTGAGCAGCGTACTCTTGCCGCTGCCGGTATGCCCGACCACAGCGTAGAAACCACCGGCCGGCACCTCGAGTTCGAGCTGTTTCAGCACCGGTTTGCCCGGGCGGTAATGGAAATCCACCGCTGCGAAACGCACCGCGCCGGCATGGATCCGCGCACCGCCCCCGGACCAATGCTCCGGGGTTTCCTGTAGTAACTGCTGTACGCGCGCACCGGCCACCATCGCCTGCTGATAGAGATTGAAGCGCTGGGTGATCTCCGCCAGCGGCTCGGTGAAGCGGCTGAGATAGCTGAGGAAGGCGTACAGCACGCCGACCTCTGCAACACCCGCTTCGACCTGCAGGCCGAACCCCCAGACCACCGCGGTCAGCACCAGCACGCTGAGCAGGTCGATGGCCGGGCGCAGCAGCATGGCACCGGCGCGCACGCTGCGCATCCGCGCGCGATAATAGCGGTCGTTGAGTCCGTCGAAACGGTCGACGAAGGCCTGTTGCCGGTTACAGGCCTGGATCACCGGCATGCCACCAATCGATTCGGACACCGCGGCGTTGATATCGGATCGCAGCTCCCGGCTATCGCTGACCGCAGCGCCACTGAGGCGCTGGTAGAGGTAGATGACGCCGACGACACTGGGGATCAGCAGCAACGAGATCAGCATCAGCTGCAGATCGAGCAACCCCATCGCCACGACGATGCCGAGCAACAGTACCAGGTTGGTCAGCACCACCGAGAGGAATTGCACGTAGAGGTCCTTGATCGCCTCGGTATCGTTGGTGATGCGGCTCACCAGTTGCCCGACGATAGCACGGTCGTAGAACGCCAGCGGCAGACGCAGCACGTGACCGAACACCCGCTTGCGAATATCGAGTACGGCGCCGAGGGCCATCTCGGAAAAGCGCAGCGTCTGGCGGTAGCGCAGCCAGGCCGCCGCCAGTTGAGTCACCAGGTAGCCGGCGAACAGCAGGCCCAGTGCCCGCGGCTCGAAATGCTCCACCAGCAGATGATCGTCGATGAAGATCTTGATCAGCACGGGCCCGGCGACGTCGGCGGCGGTGGCCAGCAACAGCAGCAGCAGCGCCCGTGTCAGCAATCCGCGATCACGCAGCACATAGTCGCCAAGCAGGCGAAAGGCGCCCTGCCGGTCCGCGGCCGCCTGCCCGGATTCAGTGCGCATCCAGCGTCGCCTCCAGTTTCTGGTAGTTGTACATGCGGCTGTACCAGCCGTCGCGCGCCATCAGCGTTTCATGGTCACCGCGCTGCATCAGCTGACCGTGGGACAGCACCAGTATCTCGTCGGCATGCTGCAGCGCGGACAGCCGGTGGCTGATGATGATGCAACTCTGGCCCCGACGCCCCCGGCGCAGGGCTTCGAGGATCCGCTGTTCGGTCTGCACATCGACCGCTGACAGCGCATCGTCGAGCACCAGTACCGGCGCGTCCGACAACAGCGCCCGGGCGATCGCCAGCCGCTGACGCTGACCACCCGACAACGTCAGCCCGCGCTCACCCACCAGGCTGCGGTAACCATCCGGCAACGCCACTATATCCTCGTGCACGGCGGCCAGGCGCGCCGCCGCCTCGATCTCCTGCAGCGTCGCGCCCGGGCGGCTCAGCGCGATATTGTCGGCGATGCTGATACTGAACAGAAAGGCGTCCTGCGGCACATAGGCGAACCCCTGTCGCAGCGCCGACAGCTGCAACGCCTGCAGCGGCTGGCCACCGAAGCGGACCTCTCCCGCGGACCGTTCCCAATAGCGCATCAGCAACTGAACCAGAGTACTCTTGCCAGCGCCGGTGGGACCGGCGATGCCCAGCACGCCGCCGGCGGGCAGGCCGAACTCGATGCCGAGGAGCGCCGGTGCCCGGCTGTCGGGATAACTGAAATCCAGCCCCTGAACGACGATGTCGGCGCCGTCGGGGACACGCTCACCGCAGTCGGCGATGCTGTCGGGGGTTTCGAGCAGCGACTCGATGCGGTCGAAGGCGGCGCTGCCGCGTTCGACAATATTCAGCAGCCAGCCGAACGCGAACATCGGCCAGATCAGCTGCCCGAGATAGAGAATGAAGCTGGCCAGCGCCCCCACCGTCAGCGCCTGCTGCAGAATCAGCCAGGCGCCGAAGCCGATGCTGAGCGCCATCGCCGCCGCCATGCTGAGGAAAATCACCGGCTCGTACAGCGCCTCGCTGCGGGCCACCCGGTAATTGCTGTCCGCCGCACACTGCGCGATCTCGGCGAAAGCCGCATCTTCGGCGCCCTCGCGCCCCATCGCCTTGACCAGCCGGATGCCGGCCAGCGCTTCCTGGGTGCGGTCGTTGAGTCGCGAGAAATGCTCCAGCGCGCGCTGGAACTGGTGGTGCACGCTGCGGGAGATACGGTAGAAGCCCAGTGCCATCAGCGGGAACGGCAGCAGCGCCACCAGCGTCAGGCGCCAGTCGATCACCACCAGCATCATCAACAGCACCAGCAGCAGCGTCAGGGCGCCGTCGAAACCGGACAGCACCCCTTCGCCGGCGGCCAGCTCCACGGCATCGATATCGTTGGTCGCCCGCGCCATCAGGTCGCCGGTATTGTGGACGTTGTAGAACGCCTGTCCCTGGCGCGTCAGGCGCTGATAGAAACGCAGCCGCAACAGGTTGCCGAGACGGTAGGAGGTGCCGAACAGGACCAGCCGCCAGCCGAAGCGCAGGCCGTACACCGCCAGCCCCAGCGCCAGCAGCGACAGCAACTGCACGCGAGCCTCGCCAGCGCCCGAAACCAGTGCATCGATGGCGCGGCCGATCAGCCAGGGCACCGCCATATTGAGCACGGCAACGCCCGCCAGCATCAGCAATGCCAGGGTGTAGGTACGCCAGTGCTGGCGGAAAAACCAGCCCAGTTTGAGAAAAAGTGTCATTGAGGGGCAGCAGACGGTTGCGGGTTGAGAGTTAACAGAGGCCATTATCGTAGGATGGGCGGAGCCGCCTGTGAACTACTCTGACCAGATAGCACCTTTTTCGTGGCGGCGTACCCCATCATCAACGCCCTGGTATCGGTCAGCAGATGCGCCGGAAGACCCGGAATCAAGCGCCGATGTTCGTTATATTGCCGATAGACACCAAGATAGGTTGCGCCGCTTCAGCGCCACACAGCCCATTTCGACGTACCGATGCGGCTCCACCCATCCAACAATTCCGTTGTCTATTAGCGGTCATCGTTTCCCGAGTCTCCGTAGCCGGTCATCTCCAGATAGCCTTCGCCATCCTGGCTGCCGCTGACCACCACCGGTCCCTCCCAATACCTGAGGCGACCGGCGTTCCAGTAGTCCCCTGACCAGGAGGTGATCACGAGATCGAGCCCGGCGGCCGGCATTTCGAGCCGCCAGCCGACCGGCACCCGGCCGAAACGGCTGTCGCGAAACTCCTGCGGCGTCAGTCGATAATCAGACGCCTGCAACGTCCGATAGCGGCCATCGGCCTCGATCAGGGTACCGGTATGGTAGGTCTCGTCCCCACGGATGCGAAACAGCATCAGGTGGCGGCCGTCGTCGAGGTGCAGCGACAGCCAGTCCCAGCCCTGCTGATCCGGCAGCAGGTACTGGCTGCTCCATTCACGGTCGAACCAGCCCTGCCCCGTCACGGCCAGCCGCCGGCCCTCCACCTCGACGCTCCCGTTGATGGCAAGCGACGGATAGCTGAAATACATCGAGCCGCCGCCCCCGGCCGACTTGGCGCTGAAGCCGTCGTCGCCATGGAGCACCACCGGCAGCAGGGGTTGCAGCTTGAGGGCGTAGGCGAAATCGCGGGCCCGGGTCGACAGCGCCCAGCCTCCGTCCGGCTGCTGCGCCAGTTCCCAGTCGTCGAGCCAGGCCCGGAACGGCGTAGACTGCGCGCCGGCCTGTCCGCTACCGCCGCGGGCCCAGCGGGCGTCGAAGCGGTGTTCACCCGGCTGACTCAGCGCCGCGTGAGCCAGCCAGACCTCGTCGCGACGCCAGCCCGGCGGCCGCCCGTCGTAGGGACCGGGTCGCAGACCGATACGGAACAGCGTCCACTGCACGCCGAAGGCGCTGCCGTCAGCCGCCTGCAGGTTGGCGGTCAGATACCACCACTCGAGCCGGAAGCGCCGGTGGGCGCCGAGATCGTCCGGCAGCTGGACGCCCATGCCAGGGGCTGCCTGCCGGAAGCCCTCGCCGTCGCCGCTCAGCGTCGCCACCGCTTCATCGCGCCCGTCATCCTGCCCACAGCCCAGCAGCAAGACCGCCACCAGCAACCACCCAAATGACCTCGGTTTGCGTAGTGTGGCATGAGCCGGAAAGGCGAATTCCACCGCCACACTCGGCCACTTCGTGATCGGCCTATTCATTCTTCAATGTCTCCAGCCGCACCGGATCGCCCTGGATAAGCCCGACCAGCGCACCGATCAGCAGACAGAGCAGCCATATTTGCAGCCAGTAACCGGGGTAAAGTCCCAGCGGCAGCGACCAGCCGAAGGCCGCCGGGTTGATCCTGGCCACCAGCACCCAGCCAAGGCCAAGTCCCAGCGGGATCGCCAGCAGTCCCAGCAGGCCGGTGAGCAGCATCGTCTGCAGCACCAGGCGCCGGCGCAGTACCCGGCGGCAAATACCCCAGGCATACAGCAGACTGTAGATCGCCCGGCGTAGTCGCAGCATCGTCAGCGTCATCAGCATCAGCGCGGTGCCGGCAAGCACCAGGGTCAGGCTTTCGAGGGTGCGCGTCAGCTGGAAGGTGCGCTCGAATGCGGCCTCGGCGGCGGCCTTCAGCGTTGCCTGATCACGCAAACGGCTGCCGCCCAGCCACGGGTACCGCTCGGGCCACGCTCGCCAGTCGGCCCCTTGGTGTGCCAGCGCGAAGGTGCTGTAACGCTCGGGCAGTGCCGCGGGCAAGACATCGAGCGGCAACAGCACCTCCCCCTCGGGACGGCCGTAGTCGGCGTAAACCGCCACCACCCGTCGCTGCAGTTGCAGGTCGCCGAGCCGCAGCTGGACGGTATCACCGGGCGACAGCCCCCGGCGCCATGCCAGCTGTTCGTTGATCATGATGCCGCCGCCGGCAAGCGCCTGCCAGGGTGTCGCGACGCTGTCGAGAAAGGGCCAGCCGTTTACCAGAGGCGAAGCCGGATCGACACCGAGCACGTCCACCGGCGTGTCGTCCAGCAGTCCTTTTCCCCGTACCAGCGGCAGCACCGCAGTGACACCCGGGAGAGTTTCGAGCGCCGCAACCGTTTGCTGCGGATCCAGCCAACGCCCCGGGTCGATGTAGAGATCCCCGCGCAAACGCTGATCAAGCCAGCGCGCGAAGGTTGTTTCGAAGCTGGCCACCATCGCCTGCACCCCGATCGAAGCCGCGATCGCGAATGCCAGCGCCACCAGCGGCAGCCCCAGCAGCCGGCACAAGGCTCCGGCTTCCGAACAGGACCACATCTGCAGCGGGTCGCGGCTATGCTTCTGCAGCCACCCCAGCAGCCAGACGAGCAGCAGCGGCAACAGGCCTCCGACCGCCAACAGGGCCAGCGCCGTGGCGATAAAGATCACGTCGAGCCGGTCCGCCGACAGCAGCAGGCCGATCGCGAGCAGCAGTGTTGCAGCCGCCGCCATTGCGACTCCGCGCCGGTGGGCAGCCGTTATCTTCGCCGAGCGCCACCAGAGGTCGAGCCCCGCCCAGCCGGTAACCAGCAACAGAAGCAGCAGTACCCCGGGCCAGACGCTGACGACAGACGCCGGACCTGCCGGCGCCGCGGCACTGAAAAGTCCGTCCAGCGTCGCTTCGAAGCCATCGCTCATCCCAGCCGCCAGCGCGGCGCCGAGCCAGCCACCCGCCAGACTGCCGGCCAGCGCCAGCAGCAGGAACTCGATCCCCAGACCAAGCCGCAACCGCAGCGAGGTGACGCCCAGCCGTCGCAGTATTTGAAAAGTGCGCCGACGCTGCTCCAGCGCCAGCCGATAGACGCTGCGCAGCAGCAACGCAGCCACCATCAGCGCCAGTGCCGCCAGAGCATCGAGGCTGAGCAGGAAGGCGTCGGCCAGCAGATCGGGTTTGACACCGTAGTCGACGATTTGGCGCCGATAGCCCGGCGGCAGCACTTGCTCGGCAGTGGCCCCGGACGTCAGCAGCTCGAGGTGCGCCGTCCCGGCACGGCGGAAGGTATCGGCAACGGCGATATCGGCCAGCAGCAAGCCCGCCGGTGCCTCGTCGACGACCTGGTCCTCGAACTCAATGGCCGGCGTCAGCTGTCGCCAGCGCGCCAGGTCGTCTGCGCGCCCCAGCAGTTGCGTCCGGTTCAGCCCGCCCAGCAGCACTTCCAGTTGCGACGCGCCGGCGCCACTCTCTCCCAAACAGGCGGCGGTAAAAGGATCGATGCCCAGTAGCCGCGGCGCCCCGGCCTCGATCCGGATCTCCAGCTGCGGCGTAACGCAGAGCCCGCTGCGGCGCAGGCGAGCGAAATCCTCGATCCCGACCGGTTTGCCGTCGAGACGCTCTATTGCAAAGCGCGGCGCCAGCACAGCCCGTGTTTGGGCGATGGAGCCCCGTGCCTCACTGGTCAGCGAATGCACGCCGCTCCAGAGCGCGGCGGCGCAGATCAGGATCAGCAGCAGCCCGGCCAGCTGGCCGGGATGGCGCCGGTAGTGGCTCAGGAAGACGCCTGCTAGGCCCACGGCACCAGACTACCGTCATGCAACCGCAACACCCGGTCGCAGCGCCGCGCCAGATCCGGATTGTGGGTTACGATCAGCGCGCCCGGCCCCCGGGTGCGCATGGTGTCGAAAAACAGCGGCATTACCCGCTGCGCGGTGGCTTCGTCGAGACTGCCGGTGGGCTCGTCGGCCAGCACCAGGTCCGGCCCGATGGCGAACGCGCAGGCCAGCGCCGCGCGCTGGCGCTGGCCGCCCGATAGCTGGTCTGGGTAGCGCCCGGCAATAGCGGCGATATCCAGCGCCTGCAGCAGCGCCGCCGCGCTGTCACCAACGCGGCCGGCAAGATGCGCCCGAAACGCCAGGTTGCCCCCCACCGTCAGCGTCGGGATCAGGTTGCCGTCCTGAAACAGGGTGGCGATGCGACTACGGCGCAATGCAGCCCAGTCGTCCTCGCCCGCGACTCTCCGGCCAAACAGGCACAGGTGCCCTGCGTCGGGCTGCAGCAGGCCATTGAGCAGGTGCAGCAGAGTACTCTTGCCGCACCCCGACGGGCCGACCACCGCCACCGTTTCGCCCGCTTTCAGCTGTAACGACAGGTCGCGCAGTACCGTGACCGTTTCCAGACCATTGCGGTAGCTTTTGCTTATCCCCTGTGCGTCGACCAGCACATCCGTCATCCGGTACTCTCCCCGGTAGAGCCTGGTTCCGCAGGAACGGCGCCATGCCTCGAATACACTCACTGCGGACAGCACGCCGCCTAACGCCTAACGCCTAACGCCTAACGCCTAACGCCTAACGCCTAACGCCCTCAGTATACGATCTATGCTTGTATGGCTACGCAATAGAGGGTGAAACCGATGTTCCAGCATCCTTTACTTCGCCGGCAGCTGTTGCGCCGCCTTGGCGCCGGCGCAGGCTGGCTGGGTCTGCAGGGGCTCTGGCTGCCGGGCGCCTTCGCCGAACAGCTGACGGCGACGGTGCGCCAGACCGCCGGCCCCTTCTACCCGGAGCGACTGCCTCTCGACCACGACAACGATCTGCTGATCGTCGATGACAGCCTGACACCGGCGGACGGCACCCCGGTACACCTGCGAGGACGCGTCCTCGACGTTCAGGGACGACCGCAACAGGGCGCCCTGGTCGAGATCTGGCAGGTGGACAGCCGAGGCGTCTACCTGCACCGGGGCAGCGCCGGCCACGACCGGCGCGATACGCATTTTCAGGGCTATGGCCGTTTCGAGACCGGTAGCAGCGGCGAGTACTATTTCCGTACCCTGAGGCCCGTTCCCTATCCCGGCCGGACACCGCATATCCATGTCGCCGTGACACTCCCCGGCCAGTCGCCGTTCACCACGCAGTGCTATATTCACGGCGAACCGCAGAACCTGCGCGACGGCCTGTTCAGCCGTATCGCACCCGGGCTGCGTCACACGGTGATCGCGGATTTCGTGCCGCTTGCCGACAGCCCGCTGGAACAGGCTGCCCGTTTCGATATCGTGCTCGGCATCACTGCCGAAGGCTGACCTGCATCACGCAGACTTCATCCCCCTCTGTTAGGCTTGCGGTAGGGTCTCCGATGTGACGGAGCCCATCCGAAAAGCCCGAGAGAATAATAAGGAGCTTGGCATGTCGAACCTTTCCCGCCTTCGCGATTTCGTACAGGCCTTCACCGCCCTGGTCGACGAACAGGGCACCGACGAGGTGCGGATGCTCGACGCAGGGGAAGCACTGCTGGTCGATCTGATCCGCCACGACGACTGGCTGCCGGACGCCTATAGCCGGCCCGACTCCGGCGGCTATCGTCAGTATCTGCTGCACTGCGATCCACTGGAGCGCTTCTCGGTGGTGAGTTTCGTCTGGGGGCCCGGGCAGAGCACACCGATTCACGACCATACGGTCTGGGGCATGATCGGCGTGCTGCGGGGGCTGGAACGCTGCGAAGAGTTCGCGCCGGACCCGCAGAGCGGCAAGCTGCTGGCGCTGGGCACTCACGAGCTGCACCCCGGCAGCATCGACCTGGTATCACCCCGTATCGGTGACATCCACCGGGTATCCAACGGTCTTCCCGACGCGCCCTCCGTCAGCATTCACGTATACGGCGCCAATATCGGAGCCGTCAGCCGACACAGCTACGACGCCGTCAGCGGCGAACAGAAACGCTTTATTTCCGGCTACTCCAACGACGAACTGCCGAACCTCTGGGATCGCTCCGAGGAGATGGCCCTTTAAGGCACTTATTCGACGTCCCCTTGAGTCAAGCGGCTGTCCGCTCCCGCCATTCGGCCGCCCATCGGGCTCTGGTAGACTTGGGATTTTGCGCCGGATTCCACTCCGGCCGCCTGAGTCGAGCGAGGACAGAACATGAGGTTTGAAGGGACCGATCGCGATAACCTGCGAATACCGGCGAAGCGGAACGGGGGACGGGGGCGATGAAATTTACAGGCACTGAGCGTTACGTCGCCACCGATGACCTGCGAATACCGGTAAAGGCGAACGGGGGACAGGCGCGATGAAATTTACAGGCACTGAGCGCTATGTCGCCACCGATGACCTGCAGATGGCCGTGAACGCGGCCGTCACGCTGCAACGGCCGCTGCTGATCAAGGGCGAACCCGGCACCGGCAAGACGCTGCTCGCCGAAGAGGTCGCCCGGGCGCTGGACATGCCGCTGCTGCGCTGGCACATCAAATCGACCACCAAGGCCCAGCAGGGCCTGTACGAGTACGATGCGGTATCGCGCCTTCGCGACTCTCAGCTCGGCGACGCGCGCGTGCACGACATCCGCAACTATATCCGCAAGGGCATGCTGTGGCAGGCGTTCGAGTCGGAGCAGAAGTCCGTGCTGCTGATCGACGAAATCGACAAGGCTGACATCGAGTTTCCCAACGACCTGCTGACCGAGCTCGACAAGATGGAGTTCGATGTTTACGAAACCGGCGAGCGGGTTCAGGCGCAACAGCGCCCGGTGGTGATCATCACCAGCAACAACGAGAAGGAACTGCCGGACGCCTTCCTGCGCCGCTGTTTTTTCCATTACATCGCCTTTCCGGACCGCGACACGATGCAGAAGATCGTTGCGGTGCATTTCCCCGAGATCGAACGCCGTCTGGTGCACGAGGCGCTGGAGGTCTTCTTCCAGCTGCGCGAGGTCAGCCAGCTGAAAAAGAAACCGTCCACATCGGAGTTGATCGACTGGCTCAAGTTGTTGCTGGCCGACCGCATCGATCCGGACGTGCTGGCGCAGCAGGATCCCTCCAGCGCCATGCCGCCGCTCTATGGCGCCTTGCTGAAAAACGAGCAGGACGTGCACATGCTGCAGCGCCTGGCCTTTCTGGCCCGCCGCGGTTCACGCTGATGCTGATCGATTTCTTCGCCAGCCTGCGCCGGGCGCAGATTCCGGTCACCCTGCGAGAGCTGCTGGATCTGCTGACGGCGCTGGAGGCGCGACTGGCGTTTTGCGACGTCGACGCCTTCTATCGGCTGTCGCGCACCCTGCTGGTGAAGGACGAACGCCACTACGATCGTTTCGATCGCGCTTTCGGCGACTACTTCGCAGGGCTGCCGGCCAGCGAGGACCTGCGCGCGGCGCTGATTCCCGACCACTGGCTTGAAGCCGACTTTCTGCGCCAATTGTCAGAGGGAGACAAGGCGCAGATCGAGGCGCTGGGCGGCCTCGACAAGCTGCTGGACACCCTGCGCCAGCGGCTGCAGGAGCAGGACGAGCGCCACGCGGGTGGCAGCAAGTGGATCGGTACCGGTGGAACCTCGCCGTTCGGCCACAGCGGCTACAATCCCGAAGGCGTGCGCATCGGTGGCCGCAGCCGTCACAAGCGTGCGGTCAAGGTGTGGGAACAGCGACAGTTCCGCAACCTCGACGATAGCCTCGAGCTCGGTACCCGCAATATCCAGGTGGCGCTGCGCAAACTGCGCAAGTTCGCGCGCTCCGGCGCCGCCGACCAGCTCGATCTCGACGACACCATCCGGTCGACCGCGCGCAATGGCGGCCTGCTGGACCTGAAACTGGTGCCGGAGCGACACAATGCCGTCAAGGTACTGCTGTTCCTCGACGTCGGCGGCTCCATGGATCCGCACATCCGTACCTGCGAGGAACTGTTCTCGGCCGCGCGCAGCGAGTTCAAGCACCTGGAGTATTTCTACTTCCACAACTGCGTCTACGAGGGGCTCTGGCGCGACAACCGGCGCCGCTTCGACGAGCGAACCCCGACGCTGGAGGTATTGCGCACCTATGGTCCGGATTACCGGGTGATCTTCGTCGGCGATGCCGCCATGTCGCCCTATGAGCTGATCGAGCGCTACGGCAGCGTCGAGCACATGAACGAGGAACCGGGTCAGCTCTGGCTCAAGCGCATCCTCGCCACCTGGGAGCGCTGCATCTGGCTCAATCCGATGTCAACCCGCGCCTGGGAATATACCCACAGCACCCAGTTCATCCGCCAGCTGTTTGACAACCGCATGTATCCGCTCACGCTAGAGGGTATCGAGCGGGCCATACGCGAACTGTCGCACTGAACAACAAAACCCCGCCATCGGCGGGGTGTGGGTGTCACGGATGACGCCGGCCTCAGCGCAGCAACAATACCGGACTTGCGGAGTGGTTCAGCATGTTGCGGGTAGTGCTGCCGACCAGGAACTGGCGAATGCGTGAATGGCCGTAAGCCCCCATGACCAACAGGTCGATCCCCTGCTCCTGCTGATAGGCGTGCAGGGCCGGCTCCACTTCGCCGTCGAGCGTCGCGGTCCTGACCTCGTGACCTGCATTTTCGAGCACGCCCTTCGCTTCCACCAACGCGGCCTGGCGCTCGGCACTGCCTTCTCCAACCATGACCAGGTGCAAAGGCAGACCGCGGAAAAGCGGGCTGTCGGCCAGCATCTGTGCGCCCTTGCGGGTGGTATCGCTGCCATCGAAAGCCAGCATCAGGCTTTTCGGCACGCTGAATTCACCCGGTAATACCAGAATCGGCCGATGCATGGTGCGTACCACGTTCTCGACGTGACTGCCGATCGGCATGCCGGGGCTGTGGGCCTGGGTCCGGTGCAAGCCGATCACCAGCAGGCGCATATCCTGCTCCAGGTCGGCCAGGGTTTCGGCCAGATCGCCGTGACGCTGCAACAGCGACGGCGCCGGACTGCCCGCTTCCTTGATCCGCTCGGCCGCGGCATCCAGCATCGCGCGCCCCGCCTCGATGGCGACCTTGCCGCGCTTTTCGTCGAGCGAAGCCAGCTCTTCGAGCAGGTGCTCGCGGCTGCCAAGACCGATATTGCCGCTCAGATCCACTTCGGCGGGATACTCGCTGCGATCGAGCACGTGCAGCAGCGTTAGCGGGACCTCCAGCCGCCGGCTTGCCCAGGCGGCACAATCGCAAACCGCGGCGGATGACTGGGTGGCGCCGATACAGGCCAGTACTTGTTTCATCTCGATCCCTCTTTAAATGCTGCAGGCCGTAGGTCGGGTGGAGCGCAGCGCAACCCGACAGCCGCCACTGCACGACACCACCCGGTGGGGTTCACCCATCCTACACAATACTGAGTTCCGTCCACCTTTTTACTGGACGTCAGTGCCCAATCAGGTCCGCGGCGCCTTCGGGCTTGTCGTAGACCCCGAAGCGGTCGACGATGGTGGCGCTGGCCTCGTTGAGCCCGAAAACCTCGACCTCGGTACCCTCGCGGCGGAACTTGATTACCACCTTGTCGAGGGACGATACGGCCGTGATATCCCAGAAATGCGCCTGGGTCAGGTCGATTACCACTTTATCCACCACTTCCTTGAAATCAAAGGCCGCGATGAACTTGTCGGCCGAGGCGAAGAACACCTGGCCAGCGACCTTGTACTCGCGCACCAGGCCCTTGTCGTCGATAGAGGCGTCAACGCGCATGTAGTGGCCGACCTTGCTGGCGAAGAACATCGCCGCCAGCAGCACGCCGACGAACACTCCATAGGCGAGGTTGTGCGTCGCGACGACCACGGCAACGGTGGCGACCATAACGATGTTGGTCGACAGCGGGTGCTGCCTGAGATTGCGCAGCGAATCCCAGCTGAAGGTGCCGATCGACACCATGATCATCACCGCAACCAGTGCCGCCATCGGGATCTGCGCTACCCACTCGTCAAGGAACACCACCAGGATCAGCAGCAGTATGCCGGCGGTCAGCGTCGACAGGCGGGTGCGGCCGCCGGACTTCACGTTGATCACCGACTGACCGATCATCGCGCAACCGGCCATGCCGCCGAGCAGGCCGGCGCCGATATTGGCGATACCCTGGCCCTTGCATTCGCGATTCTTGTCGCTGCTGGTATCGGTCAGGTCATCGACGATGGTCGCGGTCATCAGCGACTCCAGCAGGCCTACCACCGCCAGCGGCAGCGAGTACGGCAGGATGATCATCAGCGTTTCGAGGTTCAGCGGCACTTCCGGCCAGAGGAAGATCGGCAGCGTATCCGGCAGCTCGCCCATATCGCCGACGGTACGGATATCCAGCCCCAGCACCATCGACACCGCGGTCAGCAGCAGGATGCACACCAGCGGCGATGGCACCGCCTTGGTGATGTAGGGAAACAGGTAGATGATCGCCAGGCCCGCGGCCGTCATCGCGTAGACGTGCCAGGTGACGTCGATCAGCTCCGGCAACTGCGCCATGAAGATCAGGATTGCCAGCGCGTTAACGAAGCCGGTCACCACCGAGCGCGAAACGAAACGCATCAGGCTGCCGAGCCGGAGATAGCCGGCGATGATCTGGAACACGCCGGTGAGCAATGTCGCCGCCAGCAGGTACTGCAGACCGTGCTCCTTGACCAGGGTCACCATCAGCAGCGCCATGGCGCCGGTGGCCGCCGAGATCATGCCGGGACGGCCGCCGGTGAAGGCGATGATCACCGCGATACAGAAAGAAGCGTAGAGGCCGACCTTGGGATCGACACCGGCGATAATCGAGAAGGCGATCGCCTCTGGTATCAGGGCCAGCGCCACGACGGCACCGGATAGCAGGTCGCCGCGGGTATTCGAGAACCACTGGCGTTTTATCGAGTCAATCATCTGTAGTCCGTTGTCAGGTTCAGGCACCGCCAGGGTGCTATGCCGGTCAAAAGCATTGTCCGTCCGGTCTGTTCAAAACGTGTGTCCGCGGCAACCCGGCCGGGTATTTTTCAGCCCGGCTCCGGGCTAAATCAGCGAAACACCATGAGCTCCAGAACGCACTCAGCCCCGGCAAGCGGGGCTGAGCACAGAAAATGTACAGGGAGGGCCGCGCGCGTACCCTAACGACTCGGGACCGGAGCGTCAAGGCAGCGCCGGCCTCGAGCCGGGATTTCAGCGGGTATGCTCGATGATATCGTCGACGACCTCCTTTTCTTCGTCGAGATCATCGCGATCCGGTGCGTCGCGCGGCAGGACGAGATTCAGGATGATCGCCGCGATGCCGCACAACGCCACGCCCTGCAGGCTCGAAGCGCCCTCCCCGATCACCATGCCGCCGATACCGAACACCAGCACCGTGGCGACGATCACCAGGTTGCGCTGCGCCGACAGGTCGACGTGGGCCTTGATCAGGGTATTCATGCCGACGGCGGCTATGGAGCCGAACAGCAGGATCAGAATCCCCCCCATCACCGGCGTCGGGATGGTCTGCAGCAACACGCCGATCTTGGCGACGAACGCCAGGGCGATGGCGAAGATCGCCGCCCAGGTCATCACCGCCGGGTTAAACGCCCGGGTCAGCATCACTGCGCCGGTCACTTCCGAGTAGGTGGTGTTCGGCGGACCGCCGAGCAGCGCCGCGGTCGAGGTGGCCAGACCGTCACCGAGCAGGGTGCGATGCAGGCCGGGTTTGCGCAGGTAGTCGCGACCGGTAACGTTGCTGATCGCCAGTACGTCACCGACGTGCTCGATCGCCGGCGCGATAGCCACCGGCAGCATGAACAGGATCGCCTGCCAGTTGAATTCCGGCGTCACAAAGGCCGGCACCGAGAACCAGGCTGCCTCGCCAACCGGTGTGAAATCAACCATTCCCATCGCCAGCGCCGTCAGGTAACCCACCACGACGCCCGACAATATCGGCACCAGCCGGAAGATACCGTGGGCGAACACCGCGACGGCCAGAGTGGTCAGCAACGCCGCCATCGACACCAGCATCGCATCCCCGTAGGCGAACAATTCCGCAGCGCCGTCGCCGGTCTTGCCCATCGCCATGTTGACCGCCACCGGCGCGAGACCGAGACCGATCACCATGATAATGGGGCCGGTGACCACCGGCGGCATCAGATGATGAATGAACCCCACACCTCGCAACCGTACCGCCAGCGACAGCAACAGATACAACACACCCGCCGCCATCAGGCCTCCCATCGTTGCCGGGATGCCCCACGCCTGAACGCCGTAAATGATCGGTGCGATAAAGGCGAACGACGAGGCCAGAAACACCGGCACACTGCGACCGGTCGCGACCTGGAACACCAGCGTGCCGGCGCCGGCGGTGAACAGCGCGACGCTGGGGTCGAGGCCGGTCAGCAAGGGGACCAGCACCAGTGCACCGAAGGCGACGAACAGCATCTGGGAACCGGCCAGTACGCCGCGCCAGCCACTGACCGGGAATTCGCTTACATTTGCCATCGCCCGCTCCTACTGGGTGCCGAAGATCTTGTCACCGGCATCACCAAGGCCGGGCAATATATAGCCTTTGTCGTTAAGCCGCTCGTCGATCGAGGCGGTAAAAATATCGACGTCGGGATGGGCCGCCTCGACCTTGCGGATTCCCTCGGGTGCTGCCACCAGCACCAGCACGCGAATGCTGCTGCAGCCGGCTTTTTTCAGCATATCGATGGTCGCCACCAGGGTGCCGCCGGTCGCCAGCATTGGGTCGATAATCAGCGCCATGCGCTCGTCGATATCGTTGGCCAGCTTCTCGAAATAGGGTACCGGCTCCAGGGTTTCCTCGTTGCGGTATAGACCGACCACCGAGATCTTGGCGCTCGGCACCAACTCCAGTACGCCTTCCAGCATGCCGAGACCGGCCCGCAGTATCGGCACCACGGTGAACTTTTTGCCCTTGATGCGTTCAGCCTGGACCGGGCCGCACCAGCCCTGCACTTCGTAGGGCTCCAGCTCAAGGTCCTTGGTGCCCTCATAGGTCAGCAGGCAGGCCACCTCGGATGCCAACTGGCGGAAGCTTCGGGTACTCAGATTGACGGAACGCATCAGGCCCAGCTTGTGGCGGACCAACGGATGTCGGATTTCATGAACGCTCATCGGTATCTCTCATTCAGGTGGCATTGGGTAGTCGCTGGGTAAGCGTGTGCCCACTCCAAGCCCGGCATGGCAAAATCGCGTGAATCCTAGTCAAAGCTGGACGGTTTGTCATCTTGCCTTTTGACCATATGGACAGTATTTTGAACGGTTTGCCGCAGTCGTTCGACGAAAGCGCAGCCGCTTGTACTTCCACAAAAACCGTCTTTATTGATATAGGGCGCAGGTGCGGGCGTTTCGACAATCACCTGCGCGCAGTTGCGCCAAGACCTCAATCTTTTGACCAATAGCCGAATCTGCGATGAGCGAAAACGATCTGGACCATATCCGACAGGTATACGCCGAAGCCGACCTGCTGCACAGCGCAGAGGAAGTCGAGGCGTCCATTGATACCATGGCCGAAGCCATCAGCGCCGAGCTCGGCGACCGCAACCCGGTGCTGTTCAGCATCATGAACGGTGGCCTGGTCATCGGCGGCAAGCTGTTGACCCGCCTCGAGTTTCCACTGGAATCGAGCTACCTTCACGCAACCCGTTACCGCAACAGCACCAGCGGCCACGAACTGGAGTGGAAAGTGCCGCCGATGATCGAGTTTCGCGACCGCCCGGTACTGATCATCGACGACATCCTCGACGAAGGTCACACCCTTGCCGAGATTATCGACTATTTCAGGCGTGAAGGCGCCGGCGAGGTTTATACCGCGGTATTGATCGACAAGGTGCACGACCGCAAGGCGCGCGCCGATCTGAAAGCCGATTTCGTCGGCTTGGAAACCGTCGACCGCTACGTCTTCGGTTACGGCATGGATTACAAGGGCTACTGGCGCAATGCGCCCGGCATATTCGCCGTCAAGGGGTTGTGACCGGATGCAGTTCATCGAACAGCGCGACGAATTCCTTGGTCAGCTTGTGGTTCGGCGCCAGGTGAATCAGCGGCCGAGACTCGTCGTGTGACTCACGCATTTTCACCGATGACGAGATACGGGTATTCAGCAAGGGCAGCTGTTCTTCGGCGAGCTGCGCCACGATTTTCTGCGGCAGCGACGCCCGCGGCTGGAACTGGTTGACGACGATCCCTTCGACTTGAAGCGCCTCATTATGGTCGATCTGGGTTTCCCGCACGTTATCGAGCAGACTGTATAGCGCCTGGCGCGCGAACTCGTCGCAGTCGAACGGGATCAGGCAACGCTCTGCCGCCACCAGAGCCGAAAGCGTGAAGAAGTTGAACGCCGGCGGAGTATCGATGTAAATAGCGTCGTACTCGTCGAGCCGGTTCAGCGCATCGCGCAGCTTGTAGATCTTGTGCTTGGCTTCGAGCTTGGCATGCAGATCACCGACTTCAGGGCTGGACGGGATCAAAAACAGGTTTTCGTACGGTGTTTCATGTACGAACTCGTCAGCGGAGGCCGGCTTGAGTTGCCGCGTCAGTATCTGTTCGAACAGGCCATGGATATCGGCCTGGGTATGGGCGGCGTTCTCGCCGAGCAGATACTGGGTCGAGTTGCACTGGGGGTCGAGATCGACAATCAGCGTCCTCAAACCTCGGGCCGCACTGATCGCAGCAAGGTTGGTCGTGATACTGGATTTGCCGACGCCGCCCTTCTGATTGAATACGACACGCTTCATCGATGCACTCCGAACGCTTTTATTATTCACTCGGCATTTAACCGGGCATTCCTGCCTGCTTCACTATCGTCCTTGAAAACCTGAGGGGTTGCCCCCCCAGGCGTTCAAGGATTCGTATCGGGGCTACGACCAGTTATGATGCATCCATGCATCAACTAAGGGTGAACGGTATATGCCTGCCGTTTCGCTTCCCCCGCCACCATGGGATCAACCTTCCGACAGCAGATCGCGCAGGTCGATGATCCCCGCATTGGCCCGGGAAATGTAGGAAGCCATCACCAGGGAATGGTTGGCAACCAGGCCGAAGCCGGTGCCGTTGAGGATGAATGGACTCCAGATGGTATTCTGCGTCGCCTCGAGTTCCCGGATGATCTGCTGCAAACTAACCAGCGCTTCCTTCTTCTCCAGGGTTTCGGCGAAATCCATTTCCACACCTTGCAGGAGATGGAGCAGCGCCCAGGCGGTGCCGCGGGCTTCGTAGAAAACGTTATCGATCTCCATCCAGGGCGTTTTGTAATCGACTTGATTGGCAGCCTGCGCTGACGATGACTCGACAGCGCCGAGAGCGTGCCGTCCGACGCTGGCACTGAGCCGCTGCGACAGGCTGCCGAGGCGTGTCGAGACGTCCGCCAGCCACTCCCGCAGGTTGTCGGCACGGGCGTGAAACTCGGCCTCTCCGCCACCGGCCAACATGCGTGACTGGTAGGCGCGAAGATGCATCAGTGCCTTGCGGTATTCACGCTCGGTTGGTGGCAGCAGCCAGCTGTTGTTATTGAAGTGCAGCAGCGGCTCGGCCTCGATAAGATCCGGATCTTCGGTCGACTGCGATTGCGACCGGCTGAACGCCTTGCGCATCGCGCGGCTTGCATCGCGCGCCTGCACCAGCGCGCCATATTCCCAGCGCGGCACGTTGTCCAGCCAGACACCAGGCGGCAGGCGGTCGTTGCGGAGATAGCCGCCGGGCTTGTCGAGCAGGGTTTCGACGATATGGATCAGCGCGCCGGTGGTATGGGCTCCGACCACGACAGGCGCGCCGGCGGCCTGTTCCGACACCACTTCGCCGACTTCGAAACGGCCAGGTTCCCAGCTCCAGAACATGCCCAATATGACGCAAACAAGCAGGTACAGCCCGACCAGAGCCAGCACCCACTTGAACCAGCCACTGGAGCCGAAACGGGCACTCAGCCGGTCCCAGCGCGTGAGCCACCAACGCTGCAATTTTTCCAAGATGCTTTCCTTTTCCTCGACGGCACCGCACCGCCATCCGCTGCGGAAATATATGCTGCAACGCACTATTACCGATTTGCCGTAGAGGGTCAATGGCGCTACAGGAGGCGGGCTGGCCGTTTTCTGTTCAGAAAAAGACCTCAAGAGGCTAAACAAAGCGGGAAATCAACCGTAACTTCTTTGAAATAGCCGCTAACAGCACACTCACAGGGGTTTTAATGGACACCCTTGGCAGTTTCATGCACACTAGGCGGTCAATTCGCCCTTACAGCTGATTTTCGAGGCATCTGGATGGCCAGGATCCTGGTCCTGCACGGACCCAACCTGAACCTGCTCGGTACACGTGAACCCGGCATCTACGGCGCTACCCGGCTGCAGGATATCGATGCAGCGCTGGAAAGCCAGGCCCAAGCCGCCGGACACGCCCTGAGCAGCTTCCAGAGCAATGCCGAACATCAATTGATCGACCGCATCCACGCTGCACGTGACGAGGACGTCGCCTTCATCATCATCAACCCGGCGGCCTTCACGCACACCAGCGTGGCGCTGCGCGATGCATTGCTGGCGGTGGACATTCCGTTTTACGAGGTCCATCTGTCCAACGTGCATGCGCGCGAGGCCTTCCGCCATCATTCGTATTTCTCCGATGTGGCGAAGGGCGTAATCTGCGGTTTCGGTAGTCAGGGCTATGAATTCGCACTCAGGGCTGCAATCAACCAGCTACCCTGAGCACTTGCCAGTAAAACCATTGTCACCACGAATTGAAGACGAGACCAGAATGGATATCCGCAAAGTCAAGAAACTGATCGAGCTGCTGGAAGAATCCAACATCAACGAAATCGAGATCAAGGAGGGCGAGGAGTCCGTTCGTATCAGCCGCCTGTCCCAGAACGGCGCCACGCCGATGGTGATGCCGCAGGCTTACGTTCAGCAGGCACCCATCGCCGCTCCGGCACCGGTGGCCGCGCCGGCTGCAGCCGCCGAACCCGCCGCAGCCGAAGAGCCGAACGGTCATGTCGTGCGCTCGCCGATGGTCGGCACTTTCTACCGCTCCCCGTCTCCGAGCTCGCCTGCATTCATTGAAGTCGGCAAGAGCGTCAAGGCTGGCGATGTGATCTGCATCGTCGAAGCCATGAAGATGATGAACCAGATTGAAGCCGACAAGTCCGGCGTCATCGAAGCCATCCTGGTCGAAGACGGCCAGCCGGTCGAGTACGACCAGCCGCTGGTCACCATCGTCTAAGCGCCGCTGCATCAGATCAAGGAATTAACAGATGCTTGAAAAAGTCGTCATAGCCAACCGGGGCGAAATCGCGCTGCGGATACTGCGGGCCTGCAAGGAGCTGGGCATCAAAACCGTCGCGGTTCACTCCGTAGCGGACCGCGACCTGATGCACGTACGCATGGCCGACGAGGCCGTCTGTATCGGCCCGGCACCGTCTCCGGCGAGCTACCTCAACATCCCGGCGATCATCAGCGCCGCCGAAGTGACCGATGCCAGCGGTATTCACCCCGGCTACGGCTTCCTCGCCGAGAACGCGAACTTCGCCGAGCAGGTCGAACGTTCCGGCTTCAAGTTCATCGGCCCGACCGCCGACGTCATCCGCCTGATGGGCGACAAGGTCTCCGCTATCGAGGCAATGAAGAAAGCCGGCGTACCCACGGTGCCGGGTTCCGACGGACCCCTGCCCGAAGATGCCGAAGAAATCCACGCCATTGCCCAGCGCATCGGCTATCCGGTGATCATCAAGGCTGCCGCCGGCGGCGGTGGTCGCGGCATGCGCGTGGTGCACACCGAAGCGGCGCTGCTGAACTCGATCCATATCACGCGCTCCGAAGCCGCTGCGGCCTTCGGCGACGATACGGTGTACATGGAGAAGTTTCTCGAGAATCCGCGTCACGTCGAGGTACAGGTGCTGGCCGACGGGCAGGGCAACGCCATCCATCTCTACGATCGCGACTGCTCACTGCAGCGCCGTCATCAGAAGGTGGTCGAGGAAGCGCCGGCGCCCCATATCGATCCCGATGCTCGCCGTCACGTGCTGCAGTCCTGCATCGACGCCTGCATCACCATCAACTATCGCGGAGCTGGCACCTTCGAGTTCCTCTACGAAGACGGCCGTTTCTACTTCATCGAGATGAACACCCGCGTTCAGGTGGAGCACCCGGTCACCGAAATGGTTACCGGCGTCGATATCGTCAAGGAACAGCTGCGCATCGCGTCCGGCGAGAAACTGTCGCTGACCCAGGACGACATCGTCTGCCGGGGTCACGCCTTCGAGTGCCGCATCAACGCCGAGGACCCGAAGACCTTCATGCCGAGCCCCGGCAACGTCAAGCACTTCCACTCACCGGGCGGTTTCGGCGTCCGCGTGGACTCGCACCTGTACAGCGGCTATACCGTGCCGCCCAACTACGACTCCCTGGTGGCCAAGCTGATCACCTATGGCGAGGACCGCGAGATCGCGCTGACGCGCATGCGCAATGCGCTGGACGAGATGCTGGTCGAGGGCATCCGCACCAATATCCCGCTGCACCAGGATATCGTGCGCGATACCAACTTCGCCAAGGGCGGCGTCAACATCCACTACCTGGAAAAGAAGCTGGGGCTGTAAAGGCAACCCCAGCTTCTAGCGGCAGTCGGGCAGCAACCCGCCTGTCGCCGCCGGAACCAAGCCCGCATCCGCGGGCTTTTTCATGGCAGGCCTGCCTCGGTCACGCACCTATGCCCGGGTGGGCCTGCCTGTCCCCGCTACCGCTACCTTTCGCCTCCCCTAACCTTACGCCCATGGCTCATGGCTCATGGCTCATGGCTCATGGCGTCCGACAATGGTTCCCCACGGCTTCCGAATCGGCCATACTCTTCCTTATTCTATTTATGCAAGCGATACGGACTCCTTATGCCCTGGCTACAAATCAAGCTCTCGATCAAACCCGATGTGGCGGAGCAGTACGAAGATATCCTGCTGGCAGCCGGCTGCGCGGCCGTCACCTACCAGGATTCGGCTGACGAGCCAATCTTCGAACCGGACCTCGGCACCACGCCGCTCTGGTCCGACACCACCATCACCGGGTTGTTCGCCGCCGAGCATGATCTGAAGGAGACGGAAAAGATCGTGCGCGAAGCGCACGAACAGCTGTTCCCCGACCAGCCGCTGCCCGAGTTTCGGGCCGAGATCCTGGAGGACAAGGACTGGGAGCGCGAGTGGATGAGCAACTACCACCCGATGCGCTTCGGTCAGCGGCTCTGGGTCTGCCCGAGCTGGCGAGAAGCCCCCGAGCCCGATGCCGTCAACCTGATGCTGGATCCCGGCCTGGCATTCGGCACCGGTACCCACCCGACCACCGCGCTGTGCCTGGAATGGCTCGACGCCGAGCCGCTAGCCGGCAAAGGCGTGACCGACTACGGCTGTGGCTCCGGCATTCTGGGTATCGCCGCACTGTTGCTGGGCGCCGATTCGGTTCTGGCAGTCGACATCGATCCTCAGGCGCTGCAGGCCACCCGCAGCAATCTGGAGCGCAACAATCTGGACGTCAGTCGGCTCGAGGCCTGCCTGCCGGAACAGGCGCCGGAGAGAGAATCCGACGTCCTGGTCGCCAATATTCTCGCGGGCCCGCTGGTCGAGCTGGCGCCAACGCTGGCCAAGCGGGTGCGCAGCGGCGGGCGCATCGCGTTGTCCGGCCTGCTGGAACAGCAGGCCGAAGAGATCCAGGCCGCCTACAGCCCCTGGTTCCGCCTCGACCCGATTGCCGAGCGCGATGGCTGGATCCGGATTTCCGGCACCAGACTCTGACCCAAACAGGATCTACCCGGGTTAAGCCATGCAAGACGGCCTGATCACCGAATGCCCCGAATGCCAGACCCGCTTCAACGTATCCGAAGGCCAGCTGCAGCTGGCCAACGGCAAGGTACGTTGCGGCGCCTGTCTGCGCGTGTTCGACGCCAGGGCGCAGCAAATCGGGGCGTCTGAAGCCGGCTCGCCCGAGCCGGTGCTCGATTCGCCGGTTGTAGCCAGCGGGACATCCGACGACACTTTCAGTATCGAGACCGAGACACCAGTGGGTATCGGAACTCCGCCGCCAGCTGAAACACCTTTACCCGGTCCTGAAGCCGCGCCACGGCCGGCACCGGCCGTGCAACAGTGGGCCCCACCGCCCCAACCTCATCCAGTCCCACCCGAGCCCTCGCGGCCACCGCAGGAGACAACTCCCGAACCTTCGGCGGAACCGCCTGCGCCGGTCCGACTGATGCCGAGCCTGTCGCTGAACGAACTTCATGCGGAACCGCTGCAATTGGAGCGGGAGCCGGAACCGGCATCGCCCGCCGCCATCCTGGGCTGGGGACTGGGGTGCCTGCTGGCCCTTGTTCTGCTGGCAGCTCAGCTGAGCTGGTTCAACCGCCTCGACTGGGCGCGGCAGGATCAGCTCGCCGGTTTCTACGAGATCCTCTGCCATCAGGTCCAGTGCAACATCCCGCCGCGTCGCGATATCGCGCAGATTCACAATCTCCAGCTGGTCGTCCGTGCCCACCCCGAGTACCAGGACGCGCTCAGCGTGCACCTGCTACTGGAGAATGACGCCGGTTTCGAACAACCCTTCCCGGCTATCGACCTGAGTTTCGCCGACATCCGCGGCCGTACCGTCGCCAGTCGGCGCCTGGAACCGGCCGACTATCTCGACCCCGACCTCAACCCGTTGCGCATGGATCGCAGCCAGCCCTACCAGGTCAACCTCGAGATCCTCGATCCCGGCCGACGGGCCGTCAGCTATGAAGTCCAGCTGGCACCCGCCCGGCTTTAGCGCCGCGGCCCGATTAGCACCAGCCCGCCAATTGCGCAAGCCTGATTTTGCTCAATTTTTCATCACTTACGGGTTGGAGCGGCTGGTACGAAGGGGTATCATTGGCCGCCTTCCTTGAGTGAACCGGTACGGAGCCCTCGCGGCTTCGCGGTGTTGTTTTCTCTGAAATAAGGTCAACCATGTTCCGAATCGGACCCTACTCCATTGACAGTCAGGTGGTTCTGGCCCCGATGGCAGGCGTTACCGACCGGCCTTTTCGCCAGCTCTGCCGGCGACTGGGCGCGGGCATGGTCGTATCCGAAATGGTGACCTCCGATACCCGGCTATGGAACAGCCGCAAATCAGCCCACCGGCTCAACCACGACGGCGAACCGGAGCCCAGATCCGTGCAGATCGCCGGCGGAGACCCCGAGATGATGGCCGAGGCCGCACGGATGAACGCGGCGCGCGGCGCCCAGATCATCGACATCAATATGGGGTGCCCGGCAAAAAAGGTCTGCAACAAGGCCGCCGGTTCCGCACTGCTGCAGGACGAGCCGCTGGTTCGCGACATCCTGCAGGCTGTGGTCGAGTCGGTCGCTGTGCCGGTGACGCTGAAAATCCGCACCGGCTGGAACCCGGACAACCGCAACGGCGTCCGCGTGGCGCGGATTGCGGAAGCCGCCGGGATCCGGGCACTGGCCGTTCACGGTCGCACCCGGGCCTGCGGTTACAAGGGCGCGGTGGAATACGACACCATCAGAGAAATCAAGCAGACAGTGGCCATCCCGGTGTTTGCCAACGGCGATATCGACTCGCCGCTAAAGGCACGCCAGGTGCTGGACTACACCGGCGCCGATGCCGTGATGATCGGTCGAGCGGCCCAGGGGCGTCCCTGGCTGCTGCGCGAGATCGATCATTACCTGCGCCACGGCCGTTTGCTGGCAGCACCAAACCGGCAAGAAATCACGGAAATCCTGGTCGAGCATGTGCAGGCACTGCACCAGTTCTACGGTGAGTACATGGGTGTGCGCATCGCGCGCAAACATGTGGGCTGGTACCTGCAGGCCGAACCGGGCGGCCGTCTCTTCAGACAGGCTTTCAATCAGTTGGAAACAGCAGACGATCAGTTTACCGCCATCGACGGCTTTTTTGCGCAGGACGCAAACGCCGGCGCGGCGGCCTGATCACAGGCAATGGACAGACACCCAAAGTGGATATTAAAGAAATCAAGCAGCCGACTCTCGCCGCGCAACAGCCGCAGGACGCTCCGAACCAGACACTGCGTGACAACGTTCACCAGTCGCTGACGAACTACTTCAAGCAGCTGGACGGTCAACCGGTCACCGATGTCTACCAGATGGTGCTGGCCGAAATCGAAGCGCCGTTGTTCGAAACGGTCATGGCCTATACCAAGGACAACCAGACCAAAGCCTCCCAGCTGCTCGGTCTGAACCGCGGTACGCTGCGCAAGAAGCTGAAGCAGTACGGACTGCTGTAACCGATTTCCTTTTCGTCAACCGGAACCCCGAAATAACATGGCAGAGCAACAGATTACCCATGTCCGCCGTGCGCTCATCAGCGTCTCGGACAAGACCGGCATCGTCGAATTCGCCCGGGCGCTGGTAGCCCGTGGTGTCGAGATCCTCTCCACCGGCGGCACCTTCAAGCTGCTGCGTGAGCAGAACATCGACGCCGTCGAAGTGTCCGACCACACCGGCTTCCCGGAGATGATGGACGGCCGCGTCAAGACCCTGCACCCGAAAATCCATGGCGGCATCCTCGGCCGTCGCGGCACCGACGATGCGGTCATGAACGAGCACGGCATCGCGCCGATCGACATGGTAGTGGTCAACCTCTACCCCTTCGCCGCCACCATTGCGCGTCCGGACTGCGACCTGCCGCTGGCGATCGAAAACATCGACATCGGTGGTCCGACCATGGTGCGCTCTGCCGCCAAGAACCACAAAGATGTCGCCATCGTCGTCAACGCCGGCGACTATGACGCCATCATTGCCGAGCTCGAAGCCAACGACGGCCTCAGCTACAAGACCCGCTTCGACCTGGCGGTGAAGGCGTTCGAGCACACCGCCTCCTACGACGGCATGATCGCCAACTACCTCGGCGCCATCGTCGACGGCAGCGAAGAGCAGCCGGCCGATTTCCCGCGCACCTTCAACACCCAGTTCGTCAAGGCGCAGGAGATGCGCTACGGCGAGAACCCGCATCAGAAGGCGGCTTTCTACGTCGAAGCCAACCCTGCCGAAGCCAGCATCGCCACCGCGCGCCAGCTGCAGGGCAAGGAGCTTTCGTACAACAACGTCGCCGATACCGATGCGGCGCTGGAGTGCGTCAAGAGCTTCACCAAGCCGGCCTGTGTCATCGTCAAGCACGCCAACCCGTGCGGCGTCGGTGTCAGCCCGGAAGGCGGCATCCGTGAGGCCTACGAGCTGGCCTACGCCACCGATACCGAATCTGCCTTCGGCGGCATCATCGCTTTCAACCGTGAGCTGGACGGGGATACCGCCAAGGCCATCGTCGAGCGACAGTTCGTCGAAGTCATCATCGCTCCGCGCATCAGCGACGCCGCCCGCGAAACCGTTGCCGCCAAGGCCAACGTGCGCCTGCTCGAATGCGGCGAGTGGCCGGCCGAGCGTCACGCCGAACTCGACTACAAGCGCGTCAATGGCGGTATGCTGGTACAGAGCCGCGACATCGGCATGGTTACTGCCGACGACCTCAAGGTGGTGACCAAGCGCGCACCGACCGAGCAGGAGATCCACGACCTGATCTTCGCCTGGAAAGTGGCCAAGTTCGTCAAGTCCAATGCCATCGTCTACGCCAAGAACCGTCAGACCATCGGTGTCGGCGCCGGCCAGATGAGCCGCGTCAACTCGGCGCGTATCGCGGCCATCAAGGCCGAGCATGCCGGTCTCGAAGTCAAGGGGGCGGTCATGGCGTCGGACGCCTTCTTCCCGTTCCGCGACGGCATCGACAACGCCGCCAAGGTCGGCATCACCGCGGTGATCCAGCCGGGTGGCTCGATGCGTGACGAAGAAGTCATCCAGGCGGCCGACGAAGCCGGCATCGCCATGGTCTTCACCGGCATGCGCCACTTCCGCCACTAATTCCGGAAAGCTGCGAACTTGAGCGGCAGGCGGCAGGCGGACAAGGTTTCGAACCGGCCCCGCTTGCAGCCTGTCGCTTTTGTCTTGCAGCTTTCTCCGTAGGAGAAACTGATGAAAGTACTGGTTATCGGCTCCGGCGGACGCGAGCACGCTCTGGCCTGGTCCGCTGCCCGAGACGCGGCGGTCGAGAAGGTGTTCGTCGCGCCCGGCAACGCCGCCACCGCCACCGAAGCCAAGCTCGAAAACGTCGCCATCGACGTGCTGGACCTGGATGCTCTGGTCGCCTTCGCCCGCGACAACGCCATCGGCATGACCATCGTTGGTCCCGAGGCGCCGCTGGTCGCCGGCGTCGTCGACCGCTTCCGCGAAGCCGGCCTGCCGATCTTTGGCCCGACCGCCGCCGCCGCCCAACTCGAGGGTTCCAAGGCCTTCACCAAGGACTTCCTGGCCCGTCACCGGATTCCGACGGCCGAGTACCAAAACTTTACCGAAATCGATCCCGCCATCGCCTACGTACGCGAGAAAGGCGCGCCGATCGTGATCAAGGCCGACGGCCTCGCTGCCGGCAAGGGCGTTATCGTCGCCATGACGCTTGACGAAGCGGAAGCCGCGATCCGCGACATGCTGGCGGGCAATGCCTTCGGCGACGCCGGCAGCCGCGTCGTGATCGAGGAGTTCCTCGACGGCGAGGAAGCGTCCTTTATCGTCATGGTCGACGGCAAGAATGTCCTTGCGATGGCAACCAGCCAGGACCACAAACGCGTTGGCAACGGCGATTCCGGTCCGAACACCGGCGGCATGGGGGCCTACTCCCCGGCGCCCGTGGTCACGCCCGACATCCACCAGCGCGTCATGGACGAGGTCATCATGCCGACGGTGCGCGGCATGGCGGCCGAAGGCAACGAATACACCGGCTTCCTCTATGCCGGTCTGATGATCATGGCCGACGGTACGCCGAAGGTCATCGAGTACAACTGCCGCTTCGGCGACCCGGAAACCCAGCCGATCATGCTGCGCCTCAAGTCCAGCCTGGTCGAACTGTGCCAGGCCGCGATCGAGCGCCGTCTCGACCAGGCCAGCGCCGACTGGGATCCGCGCCCGTCCGTTGGCGTGGTGATGGCGGCCGGCGGTTACCCGGGCGACTATGCCAAGGGCGACGTCATCAGCCTGCCCGCCGAGACGCCGGCCGACACCAAGATCTTCCACGCCGGCACCAAGCTGGTCGACGGCAACGTGGTGACCGCAGGCGGCCGCGTGCTCTGCGTCACCGCGCTCGGCGACAGCGTCACCGATGCCCAGCAGCGGGCCTACAACCTGCTGCAACAGGTATCCTGGAACGATGCCTATTTCCGTACCGATATTGCCTACCGGGCCATCGCGCGGGAAAAGGCCGAAAGCTAAGCCTTCCTCCACCCTGACAAGTTCATTTCTGAACCAGTCAAAGAAACCATACAAGCCGCGCACCCAAACTTACGGGCACTTCCCCGCGGCGAACAAAATTGGCACCATGCCGAATCATTCGCGGCGGGGAAGTGCCCTGTGGGTACGCCGCTCCCACGATTGGCCTTCGGCTGATTGACAACCAGAATACCAACAGCCACCTTAGGGTGGCTGTTTTCGCTTTCCCACGAGTTGCAGCTTCTTCAATGCCGAGGTAACCGAAACATGACCCTGAGTATCTGGCTGACCCTGCTGGCAGCCGCCACCCTGATCAGCCTGTCTCCCGGCGCCGGCGCAGTGACCGCGATGAGCCATGGCCTGAGCCAGGGCGTACGTGGCGCCCAACCGGCGATCCTGGGGCTTATCAGCGGCTACGGTACCCAGATTGTCGTCGTCGGCATCGGCCTCGGCAGCCTGGTGGCCGCATCCGTCACGCTCTTCACCGTCATCAAGTGGATCGGCGTCGCCTACCTGGTCTGGCTGGGTATCCAGAAATGGCGCGAGAAAGGCGACTTCGAACTCGGCGCCGCGAAGCCGGTGCACTGGCATCGCGCCTACCTGCAAAGCCTGCTGATCAACATCACCAACCCCAAGGGTCTGGTCTTCCTGGTGGCGCTGATCCCTCAGTTTCTCGATCCGCACGCCCCTCAGGCGCAGCAATTGCTGATTATCGGCAGCACCCTGGTGGTGGTCGACTGGTGCGTGATGACCGGTTACAGCCTGCTGGCTTCTCGGCTGCGTGGCTGGATGCGCAATGCCCGCGCGCGCCGTACGCAGAACCGTGTTACCGGCAGCGCCCTGATCGGTGCCGGCCTGGTGTTGTCCGGCGCCCAGCACGCCTGACTACAGGATACCCGCCGCAGCGGTTGCGGCGGTCTGCCGCCGACAAGGTATAATCGGCTCTGTCCGAAACCGCCGCCACCTCGCCGACAGGGATGTAAACGCCGATGTTGACCGCTCCGAGATGCTCGTTTTCCGTGCTGCTGGCAATACTGCTGAGCGGCTGCGGTAGCCACTCGCCGCATGACGAAGTACCGCCGCCGGAATCGCCTTACTGCCTGCGCGGCGGCAGCGGCGACAGTTTCAGCTGCGATCCGGACAAGCAGGAGCCGATCGACACCGACGTTCGCGAAGTACGTATCGACGATGCGGACCTCCAGGCCCGCCTCGCGGACATCAAGCAATGGCTGCGCAGCGAAAAAGCCGCAATGAAGGACAACCCCGGCACCACCGACGAGTCCGACATCCGCCTGCCGCCACCCCGGCAGCAGCCGGAAACGCGCTCGGCCGAGACCCCCGCCCCGCCATTGCCCAGCCTGCTGCCGGACGCCCGCTATCGCGAATCACTGGCAGAGGCCGACCGTCTCCAGCGCCAGGGCTACCCTGAACATGCCCGGCAACTTCTGAAGCAGCTGACCCGGGAGTTCCCGCATCGCCCGGAAGCCTACAACAACCTGGGGGTGTTGCTGGCGGCAAACGGCCAGTACAGCGCCGCCGTCGAGCAGCTGCGCCAGGCGCTCGAAACGCACCCGCACTATGCCCGTATCCACGACAATCTGCGCGAGCTTTACGGCGCCATCGCCGGCAATACCTACAACGACGCACTGGGCATGCGCCGCGTGCATGTCGCGCCGAAACTGCAACCCCTGGCGGCGGCGGAGGACGCCGATGACGACGACAGTATCGCCGCTCTCGTCGGAACCCGAATCGAACACTGGGCCGAAGCGCCCGGTTATACGCCGGAGCAGCAGGCACAACTCTATATCCCGGGTTATCGACCCGATGCCGATACCAACCACCGCCAGTGGCTCGAATCGCTGGCGGCCGATGACCGCGTGATGCGGTTACGGGAGTACGAACTCGCCGTTATGGGCCCGGACTGGGTCGAGGTGCTGGTGACCGCCAGCCACTCCGGCTCCGGCGATGTCGAACAGTGGGCGCTGACGCTGGTGCGTAACGGCAACCGCTGGCTGATCAGTTCAGAGCGCCGCGTATAGATTGCGGGAAGCCTCCCCGCGCCTGCCGCCTAGCTCCGGAGCAGCTGCTCCGGCCCGCCAATTCCCCGCCTCCCGGTTCATTTCGCACTCGCAAAATCAAGTACTTATTTTCATTTCAGCCCTGAACTTTGACGAAAGCTGTGCTATCCAAAAGGTAACCGAGCGCCTTCGCGACAGCTGTCACCACCACCCCGCGTGACCGACCGACGGCGCCCCGGGCCCACAAGGCCCGAGAAGCAGGTGCATACCGCGCCGCAGACATACGGAGGACCCCGTCATGTTCAGACAGCTGGAAAAAGCAGGTCTGGCCGATCTTCATTTCGCAGCCGATCCCTCGACCGGCCTCAGAGCCATCATCGCCATACATTCCACCGTGCGTGGCCCGGCCATCGGTGGCTGCCGCTTCATCGCCTACGACTCCGACGACGATGCCATCACCGACGCCATTCGGCTGGCACGGGGAATGAGCTACAAGGCAGCACTGGCGGACCTGCCCCATGGCGGCGGCAAGGCGGTGGTGCTGAAGCCGCAGGGCGATTTCGACCGCACCGCGCTGATGCAGAGCTTTGGCCGCTTCGTCGACGCACTCGGCGGCCGCTACATCACCGCGATGGACAGTGGCACCCAGGTCAGCGATATGGACGCAATCGCCACCCAGACCCAGTGGGTCAGCTGTACCAGCCAGGCAGGGGATCCTTCGCCCTACACGGCCCAGGGGGTTTTCGAAGGCATCTGCGCCGCGGTACGCCATCGCCTGGGCCGCGACCGCCTCACCGGCGTCAGTGTGGCATTGCAGGGCCTCGGTCACGTGGGTTTCGCCCTGGCGCGGCAGCTTCATGACGCCGGCGCGCAGTTGCTGGTCTGCGACCTGGACAAGGGACGCGTCGAGCAGGCGGTACAGGCCTTCGGCGCCCGCAGCCTGGCACCGGATGAAATCTACGCGGCACCGGCTGACGTCTTCTGCCCCTGCGGTCTTGGCGCCGTCATCAACGACGATACCCTGGCGCAACTCAACTGCTCCATCGTCGCAGGCTCTGCCAACAACCAGCTGGCCGAGGCGCGCCATGGCGAGCTGTTGCGCGAGCGCGGCATTCTTTACGCCCCCGATTACCTGATCAACGCCGGCGGCCTGATTTTCGTCGCAATGAACCATGCCGGTTCTCCGGCACATGCCATCGCCGACAAGGTCCATGGCATCGGCACCGAGCTGCAGGCCCTGTTCCAGCAGGCCGACCGCGAGGGTCTCCCGACCAGCCTGGAGGCGGACAAGCGGGCCGAGGCCATCATCGCCCGGGCCTCGTCCCATGCCGAGCACCAACACAGCGCCGCCTGATGCCGGGAGGACTCATAGATGACGAACATCGCTTACCAGGGGGAAATACGCTTCAGCCGCTACCTCGACGCCGCGGGCCAGCCTGTGACCGAGCTGCCTGGCTGGGCCGAAAGCCCGGAGATACTGGTCGAGTACTATCGCCAGATGACGCTGGCGCGACAGTTCGATACCAAGGCGATCGCACTGCAGCGCACCGGCCAGCTGGGCACCTATCCGTCACTGCTCGGGAGCGAGGCCATAGATATCCCGACCGCCAGCCTGATGCATGGCGAGGACGTGCTGATTCCCTACTACCGAAACCACGCCATGCAGGTGATGCGCGGCAGCGACTGGCGTGACGTGCTGTTGTACTGGGGCGGAGACGAACGCGGCAGCGCCAACCCGGCACAGCGCCAGGACCTGCCCAACTGCGTGCCCATTGCGACCCAGTGCCTGCATGCCTGCGGCGTCGCCACCGCTTTCCGCATCCGTGGCGAGAAGCGCGTCGCCGTGACCCTGTGCGGCGACGGCGCCACCTCCAAGGGCGACTTTCTCGAAGCGCTCAACGTCGCCGGTACCTGGCAACTGCCGCTGGTGTTCATCGTCAACAACAACCAGTGGGCAATTTCGGTGCCGCGAGCAATGCAGTGCGGCGCACCGACACTGGCGCAAAAAGCGATCGGCGCCGGCATCCGGGGCGAACAGGTCGACGGCAACGACGTTATCGCGGTCCACGAGGCAGTGGCGCTGGCGCTGGAGCGGGCCCGCGGCGGCAAGGGACCGAGCCTGATCGAGGCGATCAGCTACCGCCTGTCGGATCACACCACCGCCGACGATGCCACCCGCTACCGCAGCGGCGACGAACTCAAGGCCGGCTGGGAACAGGAACCGGTCAAACGGCTGCGCAACTACCTGCACGGCCGCGGCTGGTGGAACGAAGATCTGGAACAGGCCTGGCAGACCGAAGTCAGTAAGCGCATACAGCAGGCGGTCGACGACTACCTCGCCACCCCGGTGGACGATCCCGGCGCAATGTTCGACCACCTTTATGCCGAGCTGCCCCCCCAGTTGGTGGCGCAGCGCGAGCGGGTATGCGCCCGGGCGGAGACCCGCCGCCAACAGCGGCAGGGCTGAGGCACGGCAGACAGGAGGAACGCGGCATGAATGAATCAATCACGCTGGTCGAGGCCGTCAACCTGGCGCTGGCGCATGAAATGGCTGCCGATAAAGATGTCGTTCTGCTGGGAGAGGACATCGGTGTCAATGGCGGTGTATTCCGCGCCACCGTCGACCTGCTGGAGCGCTTCGGGCCACGCCGCGTCATGGATACCCCGCTGGCCGAAAACCTGATCGCCGGGCTCGCGGTGGGCCTGTCGACCCAGGGATTGCGGCCGGTCGCCGAAATCCAGTTCATGGGGTTCATCTTCCCGGTGATGGAGCAGATCATCAGCCACGCCGCGCGCATGCGTAACCGCACCCGCGGCCGCCTGAGCTGCCCACTTGTCGTGCGCGCCCCCTTTGGCGGCGGCATCCATGCGCCCGAGCATCATTCCGAAAGCACCGAAGCGCTGCTGGCGCAGATTCCGGGACTGCGGGTCGTAATCCCGTCGTCACCAGCACGGGCCTACGGGCTGTTGCTGGCGGCGATCCGCTCACCCGACCCGGTCATTTTTCTGGAACCTAAACGGATCTACAGAGCGGTCAAGCAGCCGGTCGAGGACAACGGCCAGGCGCTGCCCCTCGACACCTGCTTCACGTTGCGCGAAGGCAGCGACATTACCCTGATCAGCTGGGGCGCCATGGTCAAGGAGACGCTCGAGGCGGCCGACGAACTGGCTCAGCAGGGCCTCAGCTGCGAGGTCATCGATGTTGCCACCCTCAACCTGATGGACCAGGACACCCTGCTGGCCTCGGTCGGCAAGACCGGCCGTGCCGTCATTGTGCACGAGGCCCCTGGGCACGGCGGCATGGGCGCCGAGATCGCCGCCACGCTGTCGGAACGCGGCCTGCTCGACCTGCAGGCGCCAATCGCCCGCGTAACCGGCTATGACACCGTCATGCCCTATTACAGGCTCGAACACCACTATCTGCCGAGGGCGGCAGACATTGTCGATGCCGCCCGACAGACCCTGGAGTTCGCATGAAATACTTCAAGCTGCCCGACCTCGGTGAAGGATTGCCCGAGGCAGAAATCCTCGAATGGCACGTCAAGGAAGGCGACAGCGTCAAAACCGACCAGGTCGTGGTCTCGGTCGAAACCGCCAAAGCGATTATCGAAGTCCCCTCGCCCCAAGATGGAACCATTGCGCACCTTTTTGGTGCTCCCGGCGATACCATCCACACCGGCGAACCCCTGCTCGAATTCGAGGGCGATGACGCTTCCAGCGATGCCGGCACCGTTGTCGGTGCGATTCAGCGCGCTCGCGACCAAAGCACCCGCGACGAGTTCATCATTGGTGCATCACCCAGCACTCGCGCACACCATTCCACACGGGCGACACCGGCCGTTCGCGGCCTGGCGCAGCGCCTCGGCGTCGATATCGGCAGCGTCAGCGGCAGCGGCCGCGACGGTCTGATTACCGCCGACGATATCGAGCAGGCGGCGCAACTTAACCGAAGTCTGGGCGCGCCGGAACCCTTGCGCGGCGTACGCAAGCAGATGGCACGCAACATGGCCGAGGCCCACGCCCAGGTGGTGGCGGTGACACTGTTCGACGACGTCGATATCGACCACTGGCCAGACGGTACCGACATCACCATGCGTCTGGTGCAGGCCATCGCAGCGGGCTGCGCCCGCGAACCCGCGCTCAACGCCTGGTTCGATGGCCGGCATCTGGTCCGACGCCTGCAGAATACCGTAAACCTGGGGGTAGCCGTGGATACCGAACAGGGGCTGTTCGTGCCCGTGCTGCGTGACATCGGCAGCCGTGACCGCGAGGATCTGCGCGCCGGTCTCGACCGGCTGCGTGCCGACGTACGAGCACGCACCATACCGCCATCCGAGTTGCAGGGCGCCACCGTTACGCTGAGCAACTTCGGCACCCTCTGCGGACGCTATGCCACACCGGTGGTGATGCCGCCCCAGGTGGCCATTGTCGGCGCCGGCAAAATCCGCCGTGAACCGGTGTGGTTCGGCGACCATGTCGAGGGGCATCGGATGCTGCCGCTGTCGGTGACATTCGACCATCGCGCGGCCACCGGCGGAGAAGCGGCCCGTTTTATGCAGGGCATGATAGAAACACTGCGCGCCGATGCTTGATCATATCCTCTGAACTTGCCCCGGCGTGCCGCATCAAAGCTGTGACGAGCGCCGGTTTTTGCTTTTATTCCAGCAACCCCCATTGGGCACACCAAAGGTGGGCTACACTTGATTCAAAGGAGGGCATTAAGGAACGAACGGAACCGTAAAAACCTTGCCAATCAAGTGGTAATGAGACAGGAAGGTAGCCAACTATGAGCATTTTTGAGCACTTCAAAGCGCGCTATTCAGCGACGCAGCAGGAAGAGATGAGCCTGCATGAGTACCTTGCGCTATGTAAATCGGATCCCCTGGCCTACGCCAACGCGGCCGAACGCATGCTCAAGGCGATTGGTGAGCCGGAGACAGTCGATACCGCCAGGGATTCGCGACTGAGCCGCATCTTTTCCAACAAAGTGATCAAACGGTATCCGGCCTTTAACGACTTCTATGGTATGGAGGAGGCGATCGAAAACATCGTTTCCTACTTCAAGCACGCCGCCCAGGGGCTCGAGGAACGCAAACAGATCCTCTATCTGTTGGGTCCGGTCGGGGGCGGTAAATCCTCGCTGGCCGAAAAGCTCAAGCACCTGATGGAACACGTGCCTTTCTACGCCATCAAGGGTTCGCCGGTATTCGAATCGCCGCTGGGGCTGTTCACCCCCGAAGAGGACGCCGACATCCTCGAGCAGGAATACGGCATCCCGCGCCGCTATCTCAAGGGCATCATGTCGCCCTGGGCCGTCAAGCGTCTGCGCGAATACGGCGGCGATATCAGCCAGTTCAGGGTGGTCAAGCTGTATCCGTCGATACTGAACCAGATCGCGATCGCCAAGACAGAACCCGGCGACGAGAACAACCAGGATATCTCGAGCCTGGTGGGCAAGGTCGATATCCGCAAGCTCGAGGAGTTTCCGCAGCACGACCCGGATGCCTACAGCTTCTCCGGCGCGCTGTGCCGCGCCAACCAGGGCATGATGGAATTCGTCGAGATGTTCAAGGCGCCGATCAAGGTCCTGCACCCGCTGCTCACCGCCACCCAGGAGAGCAACTACAACAGCACCGAGGGCATGGGCGCTATTCCCTACGACGGTATTGTGCTGGCGCACTCCAACGAGTCCGAGTGGCAGTCGTTCAAGAACAACAAGACCAATGAAGCCTTCATTGACCGTGTCTACATCGTCAAGGTGCCCTATTGCACCCGGGTTTCGGAAGAGGTCCGCATCTACGAGAAGCTGCTCGAGAACAGTTCACTCAACGAATCGCCCTGCGCACCCGACACCCTGAACATGCTGGCGCAATTCACCACTCTGTCGCGCATCAAGGAGCCGGAAAACTCCAGCATCTATTCGAAGATGCGTATCTACGACGGCGAAAACCTCAAGGATACCGATCCCAAGGCCAAGTCGCTGCAGGAGTATAAGGACGCTGCCGGGGTCGACGAGGGCATGAACGGCCTGTCCACCCGCTTCGCCTTCAAGATCCTGTCCAAGGTGTTCAACTTTGACCCGACCGAGGTATCGGCCAACCCGGTGCACCTGCTCTACGTGCTGGAGAAGGAGATCGAGCAGCAGCAGTTCCCGACGGAAACCCAGGATCGCTATATTGGCTTCCTCAAGGAATACATCGCGCCGAAGTACATCGATTTCCTCGGCAAGGAAATCCAGACCGCCTACCTCGAGTCCTACTCGGAGTATGGTCAGAACATCTTCGACCGCTACTGCACCTACGCCGACTTCTGGATTCAGGACCAGGAGTACCGCGACCCCGAAACCGGTGACATTCTCGACCGTCAGGCCATCAACGAGGAACTGGAGAAAATCGAAAAACCGGCCGGCATCAGCAACCCGAAGGATTTCCGCCACGAAATTGTCAACTTCGTGCTGCGCGCCCGGGCCAACAACCATGGCAAGAATCCGACCTGGATGAGCTACGAGAAGATGCGTACGGTCATCGAGAAGAAGATGTTCTCGAATACCGAGGATCTTCTGCCGGTCATTTCCTTCAACGCCAAGGCCTCTTCGGAGGACCAGCGCAAACACGGGGAGTTCGTCAAGCGCCTGATCGACCGCGGCTACACCGAGAAGCAGGTGCGGCTGCTGTGCGAATGGTACATCCGGGTACGTAAATCCCAGTAACAGTACCGGGCGCAGTCTGTCCGGTCAGGTCGAGGCCCGGTCAGCTGACGCCGGATTCTCCGGCGTCAGGGCCTCGACCGGTTAAGGAGTAGGGTATGAGCTACATCATTGATCGTCGCCTGAACGCAAAGAAGAAGAGCACCGTCAATCGGCAGCGCTTCCTGCGTCGCTATCGCAAGCATATCAAGCGTGCTGTCGAAGAGGCGGTCAATCAGCGCTCAATCCGGGATATCGATCAGGGTGGACAGGTCACGATTCCGAGCCGGGACATTTCAGAACCGGTTTTCCACCATGGCGACGGCGGCCAGCGCAAGCGCGTCTATCCCGGTAACAAGGAGTTTGTTGAAGGCGACGAATTTCGCCGTCCCCAGGGCGGTGGTGGTGGCGGTGCCGGCAAGGGCAAAGCCAGCAACCAGGGTGAAGGCATGGACGACTTCACGTTCAACATCAACCAGGACGAATTTCTCGATTTCCTGTTCGAAGGGCTGGAACTGCCCTATATGGTCAAGAAGAAGCTGCGCGACGCCACCCAGTTCGAAACCCGGCGCGCCGGTTTCACCAGCTCCGGCTCGCCGGAAAAACTGCATATCGTGCGTTCGCTCAGAGCCGCGCACGCCCGTCGCATTGCCCTGTCGGGGTCGGATCGCAAGCGCATCCGCGAGCTCAAGAAGGAGCTCTGGTCGCTCGAGGATAATATGACGGACCCCGAAACCAAGGCCCGTTGCGATGCGCTGCGCGCCGAGATCGAGGACCTCGAGAAGAAGGTGCGGCGTATGCCCTTCATCGATGACTTCGACCTCAAGTTCAACAACCTGGTGCGGATTCCGGTGCCGTCGAGCAAGGCGGTGATGTTCTGCGTCATGGACGTTTCGGGTTCAATGACCCAGGCGATCAAGGACATGGCCAAGCGCTTCTTCCTGCTGCTCTACCTGTTCCTGACCCGGAACTACAAGCAGATCGAAGTGGTGTTTATCCGCCACCATACCCATGCAAAAGAGGTGGACGAAGAGGAGTTTTTCTACTCCCGCGAAACCGGCGGCACCATCGTGTCCAGCGCCCTGACGCTGACCGGCGATGTCATCCGCGACCGTTATCCGGCCGGCGACTGGAACATCTATGTCGCCCAGGCGTCCGATGGCGACAACTGGGACGGCGACTCCGACTCCTGTCGCCAGATACTGATCAATCGCGTGCTGCCACACGTGCAGTACTATGCCTACGTCGAAATCACCACCGGTCCGCATCAGAACCTGTGGCTGGAATACGAACGGGTGCGCGAAGCCTTCCCCGAGACCTTCGCGATGCACCAGATAGAGGAGGCCTCCGATATCTATCCGGTATTCCGCAAGCTCTTCGCCCGCAAGATGGAGGGTGCTGCATGAGCGCGACCAAGAAGAAACAAAAGCAGCCGCTCTCGACGGGATCGGAGTGGACGTTCGAACTCATCGAAGCCTACGATCGAGAAATCGGACGCCTGGCGGGTGAATTCGGCCTGGATACCTATCCCAACCAGATCGAAGTCATCACCTCCGAACAGATGATGGACGCCTACTCGTCCGTCGGCATGCCGCTCAACTACAACCACTGGTCCTTCGGCAAGCAGTTCGTCGAGACCGAGCAGCGTTACAAGCGTGGCCAGATGGGCCTGGCTTACGAGATCGTCATCAACTCGGATCCCTGCATAGCCTACCTGATGGAGGAAAACACCATGACGATGCAGGCACTGGTCATCGCCCACGCCTGCTACGGACACAACTCCTTCTTCAAGGGCAACTACCTGTTCCAGACCTGGACAGACGCCACCGCAATCATCGATTACCTGCTGTTCGCGAAGAAATACATCACCGACTGCGAAGAGCGCTATGGGTCCGAGAATGTCGAGGAATTGCTCGACTCCTGCCACGCGCTGATGAACTACGGCGTCAATCGCTACAAGCGGCCGAAGCCGATTACCGCCGACGAAGAGCGCAAACGCCAGCAGGCACGGGAAGAGTACATCCAACGCCACCTCAACGAGCTCTGGAATACCATCCCGCACAAGGACGCACCGGAAGCCGCGCAGGAAATTCACTTCCCGAAAGAGCCGGAAGAAAACATTCTCTATTTCATCGAGAAGAATGCCCCGCTGCTGGAGCCCTGGCAGCGGGAGGTGGTGCGCATCGTGCGCAAGGTCTCGCAGTACTTCTATCCGCAGAAACAGACCCAGGTCATGAACGAAGGCTGGGCCTGCTTCTGGCACTACAACCTGTTGCATGGCCTCTACGACGAAGGGCTGGTCACCGATGGCTTCATGATGGAGTTCCTGCACAGCCATTCCAGCGTGGTCTACCAGCCGCCGTTCGACTCGCCCTACTTCAGCGGCATCAACCCCTATACCCTGGGCTACAACATGATGCAGGACATTCGCCGCATCTGCGAACGCCCGACCGACGAAGACCGCGAGTGGTTCCCGGAGCTGGCCGGCACCCCTTGGCTGGAAGCCATGCACTACGCCATGCACAACTACAAGGACGAGAGCTTCATCCAGCAGTACCTGTCGCCGACGCTGATACGCGAGCTCAAATTGTTCACCATCATGGACGATGCCGAGAGCCCGACCCTGAAGGTCTCGGCAATCCACAACGAAACCGGATACCGGCGCATTCGCGAGGATCTCTCGGCGCAGTACAATCTCGGCAATCGCGAACCCAACATCCAGGTCTACAACGTCAACGTACGCGGCGACCGCTCGCTGACGCTGCGCCACTACATGTACAATAACCAGCCGCTGGGCGAGAGTGCCGACGAGGTGCTCAAGCACCTGCATCGCCTCTGGGGCTTTGACGTGCACCTGGAGTCGGTCAAGCCGGACGGCACCGTCTGCGCCCAGCACCACTGCCCACCGCGCGAGGTGCTGGAAACGCTCTGAACCGAGGGCGCCCCGGTATCGTTCGATGCCGGGGCGACAGCACATTGCACCCATTCAGAGGACTACCATGGATTGTCTGTTCTGCAAGATACTGGAAAAGCAAATACCCGCCGATGTGATCTACGAGGATGATGAGGCTATCGCCTTTCGCGATATCAATCCGCAGGCGCCGTTCCACGCGCTGGTGATTCCGCGCCGCCATATCCACAGCCTGAACGACATGGCGCCGGAGGATCGCGAGACCGTCGGGCACCTGGTGATGGTGGCGTCGAAGCTGGCCGAAGAGCACGGTTTCGCGGATGACGGCTACCGCACGCTGTTCAACTGCAACAGCCACGGCGGCCAGACGGTGTTCCATATCCATCTGCACGTCCTCGGCGGTAAGCCGATGGGCTGGCCTCCCTATACCGAGACCCTCAAAACCCCGGTTTAGCGACCACCCGCAGGTTGGGTGGAGTGGCGCGTAGCCACGAAACCCAACATTTAACATCCCGGACAATAGTCGCCGCTGACGCCTCCCCTTTGCTGCCACTAGCTGGATTGCAATGCCCTGCGCATCTCGTCGATCTCGAAGGTTTCGATCAACGCTGCGCCTCTTGCGAACAACGCTTTCGCCAGCCCCGGCTCTGCAACCTCGAACAGCGCCAGCCGGGTATGCTTGCCGAGCTGCAACGTCCCGTCCGGCAGATCGCGATAGTCCAGGAACAGATAGTCAGGGGCCAGCCTTTGCCAGTCCAGATCGCTTGGTTCCGGCCAGCGGTGTTCGACCGCCCCGACACACCAGCCGGCCGCCTTGGCCAGATGCAGGACTGCACGCTCGTAACTGATCAGCACGACGCTATCGCGACAGCCGTCGAGTTCAGCCGCGACCGCCCGGAGCACGACCTCGTTGCCGAACTGGCCGATCGCTTCGGGCTTGAGTTCGATGAAGAAGCGAACCTCCGGCCATGCGTCGATCAGCACAGCCAGTTGCGCCAGCGTCGCCAGCGGCTCCTGTACGAAACGCGAGCCGAAACGGGCGGGATAAGGGCAACGCAACGCCGGCAGCGCGCTGCTGTGCAGCTGATGGATATCACCCGGACATCCACACATACGTTCTAGGCCGGGATCGTGAAAGACGACCGGCACCCTGTCCGCAGTCAGCTGTATATCGACTTCGACGTAACGGGCGCCGGCCTCAAGTGCCTTACGCACAGCCAGCAGCGTGTTCTCCGGATAACGCGCCGCATACCCCCGGTGCGCCACCAGGCGGTCGGCCGCCCCCCAATCAGTTGTTGCCACATCGAGACTCCCGAGCAACGGAAATACAAATTAGGACCATTTCTGCAACAGTAAATTGCTCTAACGTATCCGCCAAACCGCTGGCCACAGTGCTAGACTGTTCCTCACTTATCTGGAACGTCTTCCAGCATAGTTCTCTTTTTACGTGCAGTGCTTATTCATCACTCCGGTGCCGCAAGGCCCGGAGTTTTTTATCGCAAGCCGCTGCCGTATACCGACTCTACTGGCACCCCTATTCGCCCCGGTGTCGAACAACCCAAAGGTCCCGATGCGAACGGAAAAAGCCTTTATCGCCATGCTCGGCCTGCTGATAGGCCTGACGCCGCTATCTATCGACATGTATCTGCCGGGCATGCCGGCCATTGCCGGCAGCCTTGAGGCCTCCACCGGAGCCGTGCAGCAGACACTGACGGTCTTCCTGATCGCCTTTTCGCTGCCGCAACTGGTGTTCGGGCCGCTATCCGATGCGCTCGGCCGACGGGTCATCATCATCGTCGGACTCGCGCTCTTCATCGGCGGCAGCGTGCTCTGCTCGATGGCCCCCAGCATCGGCTGGCTCCTGGTGGCTCGCGCGCTTCAGGCGGCAGGCGCCTCGGCAGTCGCGGTCACGGTACCGGCACTGGTCAAGGACCGCTACAGCCACGAAGCCTTTGCGCGGACCATGAGTTTCATCATGATGGTGATGGCGGTAGCGCCGCTGCTGGCACCACTGCTCGGCAGCCTGGTACTGAATTTCGGCGGCTGGCGCCTGATCTTTGGGGTGTTGACGCTGATCGCCGTAATCGGACTGCTGTTGTTCTGGCGCTACATCCCGGAGACGCTGTCGTCGGAGCGCCGCAACCCGCTTAGGGTTGGCCATCAGTTGCGCAACTACCGCCGGCTGCTGCTGGACCGCCACGCGCTTTGCTTTATGCTCAGTGCGGGCTTCCTGTTCGCCGGTATGATGGCATTTGTGGCGGCCTCCCCCTTCGTTTACATCGAACTCTACGGCATTCCCGAGCGCTTCTACGGCATCCTGTTCGGCCTCAATGTGCTGACTCTGATGGCGCTGACAATGCTCGCGAACCGCTTCATCCACCTGGGTTCCGGGCGCATTCTGCAGATCGCGTTCGGACTGGTCGGCCTGGTGGTATTGCTGTTGCTCTGGCTGAGCGCCCAGGAACGGCCGCCACTGGCATTGATCGTCATTAGCGCCATGCTGTTCGTCGGCAGCTATGGCGCCATCAGCGCCCATACCATGTCGATGGTCATGAACCGGTTCGCCGCCATTTCCGGCAGCACTTCTGCGCTGAGCGGTACGCTGCGCTTCGGCACCGGGTCGCTGGGCGGTGCTGCCGTCGGTCTGCTGCACGATGGCAGCGCTGCATCCATGACATGGGTCATGGCGGGAACCGGCGTGCTGGCGATCCTGTCATTTGTTCTTGCCGGTCGTCCACCCGCTACGACCGCCCAATCGGCGCATCGAAACGAAACAAAGGCTGCCTGAGGTCTGTCAGACCGAATGGTCCGGATCGCCCGAAAGATAGCCCCCCAGCACACGGAAAACAGCGTCGGAGGTATTGCGCCCGGCAAGTCCGTCTTCGCGCAAAAAAACGTCGGGAAAGCGATTCAGCCCCTGCTGTAACAACAGCGCGTTGGCGTCGTAGCGATCCGGCCCCCAGACCACCAGCGGTCCCTTTGACGCAGCAGCATCGGTCGACGCCGCAGTTGTCGGGGCGGCGGCGACCGCCAGCCCGGACTCGCGTTCTTCGAGGCGGCGCAGCAGCACGGCAGCACCCAGCTGCTGGGAGACCGCGCTGTCGGACCAACGCCCATCGGCCACGTACTTGCCTGCGCTGTAAAGCTGTGAACCGCTCCAGAGATACGGACTCAGCACCTCCGGATGGTACTTGCGGTAACCCCAGCCGTTGTAACGCTCGAGCTGGTATAGGGTGCCCGCGAGGCTCCAGTCGTGCCAGTCGTCCAGCCCCTTGAAGGTCAGGGCGTCGCGGGCGCTCTCCTCCCAGGTGAACGGCGGACTGCCTTCCGACGGCCGCCCCTTGGGTACCCGGACCGTCCGCCGACTGAGGCTGTCGCCATTGTGCAGATGGCGACTGAAATTGAGCGAAGCCTCCATGTTGTGGATAACCGCCACGAAGCTCCAGGGAATGCCCAGCCCTTCGGTCGCCACCTCGTAACGGGCGCGGTTGGCGATCAGCTTGTCGACGATATCGTCCACCGTCGCCTGCCGCTCCGGCCTTATCCGGCATGCATCGAACAGGCGCCGATACTCGGCCGCCAGCGCTTCGGTCAGTTTGACACTCATTTCGTTTCCTCCCGGGAGACAGGGGCCCGAACAGCTGGCCCTTGTTGTGTTCTAACGCCAGGGATCAACCCGCAGAACCAGCTCGGCACTAAGACCGGGCCGTACCCGGGCACCGGTTCCAATCGGTACCCTGACCTCACGTCGGCCATGGCCAAGATCCTTGATTGGCAGGGACCGCGTCGCGACGCCATGTCCGTTTTCCCGGGCACTGCCGTACCGTACCGTGCCGTCCCGTACCGCAAAGGTATAGCTTTCGCTGAACAGGAACCCTTCGACGTAATCATCGAACCAGAAGCGGTTATCGATCTCGAACTGGGGCACCCGCACCGCCAGATCCAGCCCAAACGTCAGGGCAGTACCACGGGTGATGGCCGCACGGGAGAGATAGCCGCTGAACAGGTATACCGCCTTGCCCGCACCGATCAGCTCGTCATAGGTCTTGAGTATCGCGGACTCCTGATCGAAGCGACGCTCGTTCAGGGTATAGGTCGCGGCTCCCCGGACACGGGCGGTGGCATCGATGTAATAGGAGCCCCGCACCTTGTGGCCACGATCCTTCTGCTCCTGAACCGCCTTTGGCAGCAGCAGTTCCCGGAACTCCAACGTTGCGCTCACCCGCAGGTCCCCGAACAGGAAACGCTGCAGGTTCTGATAGCCGGACTCCGAGTTGACGATGCCGTAATGGCCGGAATGACTGCGATGGGTCACGGCACGGGGGCCCCGCGGACCCAGGCGTTTTCCATCAGCACCAGGCCGTCGCTCAGGGGGCCTGTGGTTTGCCGGGCGAGGCCGAAGAACGCCTTGTAGTCGCGATAGTTCGAGCCGATAAAGCAGAAAAAACGCTCCGGCGGGAAGGCGTCACCAAGTTCGTTGGCTCCCTGCCGATCGGACAGGCCGAGATAGTCGCGAATTCTATCCCGGTCGAAATTGCCGAGCTGCAGCCGGTCGAACGCGCCGATATCCGGTACGTTGATACCGAGGATATCGATGCCGTTATGCGGCGTGCCGTAGGTAAAGACCTTTTCCACCAGACTGTCGTTCGGCTTTCCCGGCACCAGTTCCAGCCCGGGGTTATCCGTGGGGTCCGGTGCGCCGGCACGACAGATTTGCTGCAGGTAACAGCGGCACACCAGCCCTCCCATCGAGTGCGCCACCAGGTGAACTCGGAACGCCTTGCGCGCCTGGTCCGTCGCGCAGACCGCATCCCGTACCCGCAGGATGAAGGCGCGCAGGTCGGCACCGAACTGCTCCATGCTGCGACGCTGGCCGCTGCCGAGCGAGCTGGAGACCTTTTCGTAGTAGCGGAAAACCCAGATCGAGCGTGCTGCCGCCTCGCCCGGCCTGTACTCGTCGTTTCCATGACGATAGGCGTCCTCGTAGTGATGATCCTTGATCAGTCGCAGCAGCGGCGACTCGAAGATGAACTTGCGCGGACGCTTGGTGTAGTCCTGCCGCAGCAACGTGGAACCGCGGTTGAAGCCCATGTAGGGATCGGCGGTGGTGTCTTCCACTTCCTGCATGGTGGCGGCGTAACCGCGGACATAGATGATGGGATAATAGGGTGCTTCGATGCGTTCGGCCATGAACGAGCCTCCCTGCCGATGGAGGTCTTCGTCAGACTGATGGGCGCCTGGACGACTTCAAGACCGGACCAGCGCCGGTCGCGACGCGCGACCGGCACCTACTGGCCCTAAGTGTAGTCCCAGCTACAAACAGCTGTTTGAATTTTACTCATCCTGGGCGTCGGGTTCCTGTCGTGCCGATGCCAACTGGCGCAGCACGTAATGCAGGATGCCGCCGTGTCGGTAATAGTCCCACTCGACCGGCGTGTCGACCCGCACCCGGACGCGGAACGCGGTCCTGGTGCCGTCGGGCGCCGTCGCGGTGACGGTCAGCTCGGCGGGCTCACCATCGAGCGCTTCGAGATCGAAAACCTCCTCTCCGCTCAGGCCCAGTCGCTGCGCCGACTCACCCTCGAGGAACTGCAGCGGCAGTACGCCGAAGCCGACCAGGTTGGAACGATGGATGCGCTCGAAACTGCAGGCGATGACCGCACCGATACCAAGCAGGCGGGTCCCCTTGGCAGCCCAGTCCCGGCTCGAACCGGTACCGTATTCGGCGCCCGCCAGCACCACCAGAGGAACGCCCTCATCGCGATAACGCATTGCCGCATCGTAAATGCTCAGGCGCTCACCGGATGGATAGTGGGTGGTCCAGCTGCCTTCGGTTCCCGGTGCCAGCTCGTTGCGCAGGCGCACGTTGGCGAAAGTACCGCGCATCATCACCTCATGGTTGCCACGCCGCGAGCCGTAGCTGTTGAAATCGGCGGGCTGCACGCCCTGATCCTGCAGGTACAGCCCCGCCGGACTGTCGGGCTTGATGCTGCCGGCCGGCGAAATATGGTCGGTGGTGATGGAGTCCCCCACCTTGACCAGGCAACGCGCCCCGGTGACAGGACGCAGCGCGTCCGGCGTCGCCCCCATACCCTCGAAATAGGGTGGGTGCCGGATATAGCTCGACGCCGGCCATTGGTAGGTTTTGCCTTCAGGCACCGGCAGCTGGCGCCAGGCCTCAGGGCCCTTGAATACATCGGCGTAGCGACTGCGGTACATCTCGGAGTTGATGCAGCACGCCATCAGCGACTGCACCTCCTGCTGGCTGGGCCAGAGGTCTTTCAGGTATACGTCCCGCCCCTTGCTGTCGCGGCCAAGCGGTTCGTCGTAGGGGTCGAACGCCAGGGTTCCCGCCAGGGCAAAGGCCACCACCAGCGGCGGCGACGCCAGGTAATTGAGCCGCACGTCGGGATGGATCCGCCCCTCGAAGTTGCGGTTGCCGGACAGCACCGAACCGACGACCAGCTTGCCATTGCGAATCGCCTCGCTGATCGGCGCTTTCAGCGGCCCGGAGTTGCCGATACAGGTCGTGCAGCCGTACCCCACCAGGTTGAACCCCAGGGCGTCCAGCGCGTCCATCAACCCCGACTCCTCGAGGTAGGCGGTGACCACCTGGGAGCCCGGTGCGAGCGATGTCTTGACCCAGGGCCGCGTTTTAAGCCCCAGCGACACCGCCTTCTGCGCCACCAGCCCCGCGGCCAGCATCACCGCCGGGTTGGAGGTATTGGTACAGGAGGTGATGGCGGCAATCACTACATCGCCATCCCTCAGCATGTGCTGCTCGCCGTCGAGCTCGAAGGCCTCGCCGCCATTCTGCAGTACGACACCGGCATCCCCGTGCCCCCGTTCTTCGCGCAGCGCAGCGAGCAGGGAGCGTTTCGAGTCGGTCAGCGCGATACGGTCCTGGGGCCGCTTGGGTCCTGCGAGGCTCGGCACGACCTGGCTCAGGTCGAGTTCGAGAATTTCGGTGTACTCGGCCACCGGGCTGTTTTCGTCGCGCCATAGCCCCTGCAGCCTGGCGTAGGCCTCCACCAGCGCACACTGCTCCTCGCTGCGACCGGTTTGCCGGAGGTAGCGCAGAGTTTCGTCGTCGAGCGGGAAAATCCCACAGGTGGCGCCATACTCGGGCGCCATGTTGGCGATGGTCGCCCGATCCGCCAGCGGCAGGTCGTCGAGCCCTTCGCCGAAGAACTCGACGAATTTGCCGACCACGCCCTGTCGTCGCAGCATCTGGGTAACGGTCAGAACCAGATCGGTGGCGGTGGCGCCTTCAGACAGGCGGCCGCTGAGGCGAAAGCCCACCACCTGCGGTAACAGCATCGTGACCGGCTGGCCGAGCATCGCCGCTTCCGCCTCGATACCGCCGACGCCCCAGCCGAGCACCCCGAGGCCGTTGATCATGGTGGTGTGTGAATCGGTGCCGACGAGGGTATCGGGATAGGCCAGCGGCGGTTTCCCCTCCTCTTCACGGGTCATCACCACCGACGCCAGGTATTCGAGGTTGACCTGGTGCACGATGCCGGTACCCGGCGGTACCACCCGGAAGTTGGCGAACGCCTTTTGTCCCCAGCGCAGGAACTTGTAGCGCTCCTCGTTGCGCTCGAACTCGATGCGTGTGTTGAGATCCAGCGCACTGGCGCTGGCATAGTGGTCCACCATCACCGAGTGGTCGATAACCAGATCCACCGGTTCCTGCGGATTGATCAGTTCGGGATCACCACCGAGATCGCGCATGGCGTCGCGCATCGCCGCCAGATCCACCACCGCCGGCACGCCGGTAAAGTCCTGCAACACCACCCGGGCGGGCGTGAAGGCGATCTGTACCGAGGGTTCGAAATCCGGGTCCCAGCGGCACAGGGCATCGATGTCGTCACGCAGCACGGTACGACCATCCTCCCGGCGCAGCAGGTTTTCCAGCAGGATCTTCAGTGCATAGGGAAGTCGGGCGATATCGTACAGATGATCCAGCGCATCGAGCCGATAGTAGCGGTACTCGCGCTCACCGACCTCGAACGTATCCAGGGCATCGAAACTGTCGTGCATGTTTGCCTCCCTTGCAGCATTTCGTCGAGTCTCGAAAAGAGTGACCACGGACGCGGGCGCCCGTTCAGTTTCACTCAGGCATCGTCGGGCGGTCCCTTGAGCTCCACGGTATTGCCTTCCGGGTCGAGGACATAAATCGATGGCCCGGTGCCTTCGGCGCCGTAACGCCGTTCCACCGGACCGGCTTCAAGGCCCTTTGACGACAGGTATTGGCGAATGGCTTCGCCATCAAAGGGGTCGAGACGCAGGCAGAGATGGTCGAGGTTGCGCCCTTCCCGGCCGGGCGCGGCGCCGCCGGCCTTGCCGATCTTGCCGTCGACCGTCACCAGGTCGATCAGGCTGTTCCCGGCACGCAGCTGGTACAACCCCAGATCCTCCTTCGCCCGCTCCAGCGGACAACCGAGGATATCGCGATAGAAATTCAGCATCGTTTCGAGGTCCTGGACACGCAGGACCAGGTGATCGAGAGCGGTAATATGGATCATGGAGCCTCCGCTGTCCAAATCTATATAGGATAGCAGCCGGCGCGCCTGCTGAAGCTGTCAGGCCAGCAGGCGTAGCGCGATGCCCCACATCACCAGGCAAATGATGGCGTCCAAAAGGCGCCAGGCGCGCGGATTGCGAAACAGCGGCGCCAGGCGCGGCGCCCCCAGCCCCAACAGCATGAACCAGGTGAACGACGCCAGCACGGCTCCGGCGCCAAACCAGTAGCGCAACTGCTCGCCATGCTGGGTGGCGATACCGCCCACCAAAACCACGGTATCGAGGTAGGCATGGGGATTCAGCAGACTGACCGCCAGCGTGGTCAGCAACACCGACTTCAGCGACCGGCCCGCGTCCCCGCTCGTTTCGAGACCGGCGGGTTTCAGCGCCGACCGCAAGGCGCGCAATCCATAGTAGAAAAGGAATAGCGCGCCGCCGATACGGGCAACCTGCAACAGTAGCGGCGAATCGCTTATCAGGGCCCCCATACCGATGACGCCGAGGCAGATCAGCAGCGCATCGCTAAGGCTACACAGCAAGGCCACGGGCCAGTGATACTGGCGCCGCACGCCCTGAGCCAGCAGAAAGGCGTTCTGTGCACCTATGGCCACGATCAGGCCGCCCCCGGTGAGGAAACCTTGCAACATGACGGTCGATTGCAGTGCGCTGATCATGTCAGGCGGGCCTCCTGGTCGGTCAGGCAGTGGATTCAACGGGGGCCATCTTGACCGGGACAACGACTAAAGTGAAACTAATGTTTTTTATAAAACATTAGTGAAACTGATTATGCTGGATTATCGTCAGATTCAGGCGCTGGCCGCCGTGATCGAGGAACAAAGCTTCGAGCGGGCAGCCGTCAAACTGCATATCACCCAGTCCGCGGTTTCGCAGCGCCTCAAGCAACTGGAGGAACGCCTGGGTCAAGCACTGGTCATCCGTTCCAGTCCGGTACGGGCAACGTCTGCCGGGCAGCAGGTACTGAAGCACTACCGCCAGGTCAGTCTGTTGCAGAAGGAGCTGCTGCAGGAGATTTACGATAGCGACGACGCCAGCTTCACGCGCCTGGCCATTGGTCTCAACGCAGACAGCCTGAGCACCTGGTTTCTGCCGGCATTGCAGCGCCTGCTGGAACAGGAGAAGCTGCTGCTGGAGCTCAAGGTGGACGATCAGGACCAGACCCATCACCTGCTGCGCACCGGCGAGGTGATTGGTTGTATCACCGCCAGTCCCGAGGCGATGCAGGGCTGCAACTGCATCCCGCTGGGCGTGATGCCCTACCGTTGCCTCGTCTCGACGCAGTACCTCCGCACCTACCTCGCGGACGGCGTCACGGCCGATGCCCTCCGGCGCGCGCCTGCCGTGGAGTACAACCACAAGGACGCGCTGCACTGCCGTTACCTCGAACGCTTCTATGGCCTGGCGCCGGGCGACTTTCCGCGCCACCGCGTGCCCTCGCCGGAAGCCTTCCTCGACCTGATCGTGCGCGGATTCGGGGGCGGCATGGTCCCGGACCAGCAGAGCAAGCCGTTCCTCGAGCGGGGACTGGTCGTCGACATGGCCCCCGGAAATTATCTGGCGGTGCCGCTGTACTGGCATGTCTGGAACCTGAAGACGCCGCTGGCCCGCCGCCTCACCGACACCTTGCTACGCGGAGCCGAACAGCACCTGGAGCCCTTTTCGGCGCATCCGGTGCTGACGCATCCGTGAATTCTGCCAGGTGGTAACTGACGAGCGGTGAGCAGCGAGGTTGATGGGCACAGAATGCGGTTTGCCGTGGCAACGCTCAAGTCCGCCTTGCAAAACCGCATTCGGGATTGATGGCGGTCATAGCCACCGCTGTTGCGCTGCAACATAATGATGCTATACCGCTTTAGACGGCTATCAAATGGAGAGGCCCTATGCTCGTGACCGAAACGCCACCGGCGCACAACCAACTCGAGTTCTTTATCGAGCAGGCGCGCAAGGCGCGCCCGATTCGCACGCTGGTGGTCCATCCCGTGGATGCCAACAGTCTCGGCGGCGCACTGGAAGCCGCCGCCCAGGACCTGATCGAACCTGTCCTGGTCGGCCCGGAATCCCGAATCCGGTCAACCGCAGATGAACTAGAGCTGGATCTGGACGGGATCGAGATCGTCGACTGCGCCCACAGCCATGCTGCCGCAGAAACCGGCTGCGAGCTGGTCCGGAGCGGCCACGGCGAGGCGCTGATGAAAGGCGGTCTGGGCACCTCGGAGTTGCTGGGCGCCGTGCTCCACAAGACGCGGGGAATCCGCACCGAGCGCCGTCTGAGCCATGTCTTCGTGTTCGATATCCCCAGCTACCCGAAACCCCTGGTGATCACCGACGCCGCAATCAATGTGACGCCGGACCTGGACGTCAAGCAGCATATCGTCCAGAACGCCATCGACTTCTGCCGCGGGCTGGGCGTCGCGACACCGAAGGTGGCCATTCTGGCGGCGGTGGAGAAGGTCAAATCGAGCATGCAAAGCACCATCGACGCCGCGGCACTGTGCAAGATGGCGGACCGGGGCCAGATCGTCGACGGCATCCTCGACGGGCCGCTGGCGTTCGATAATGCCATCTCGCGCGAGGCCGCGCGCGACAAGCATATCAACTCACCGGTTTCCGGCGACGCCGATATCCTGCTGGCGCCCGATCTGGAGGCGGCCAACATGATCGCCAAACAGCTGGTCTACCTCGCCAATGCCAAGTCGGCTGGCCTTGCCCTTGGCGCACGGGTCCCGATTATCCTCACCAGCCGTTCCGACAAGCTGCTGGCCCGGCTCGCCTCCTGCGCGCTGGCGTCGCATATGGTCCATGACGGCAGTTCGATGACGCGGGGGGATACATGAGACTGATTCTGGCCGTCAACGGCGGCTCCTCCAGCCTAAAATGCGGTCTATACGAGCCGTCAGGCAACACGCCCCAGCTGCGCTATCGCCTGCAGCTCAAGGATGCACTGGGTAAGCCAAAACTGGAAATACGCCACGGCGACGGCAAGGCGCTGGAACAGCGGGCACCGGATTTCAGCCGTATCGCCGCCGACCACCGGCACGTGGCAGCGCTCAACCTGGTACTGGACTGGATCGAAACCGAACTGTCCCACTGCGAGCTGCTCGCGGTTGGCCACCGTGTCGTGCACGGCGGTGCCGAGCTGGCGGCACCGATGCCGGTGGACGATGCCCTGATCGAGACGCTGCGGGGATTCAATCCGCTGGCGCCGCTGCACCAGCCGTTCAATATCGAACTGATCGAAGCCTGCCGGCGACGATTGCCGTCTGTGCCGCAGACCGCCTGCTTCGACACCATGTTCCACGTCGGCCAGAGTCCGCTGGAGCGCCGCTATGCCCTGCCCCGGCGTTTCGCCGAAGAGGGCGTGCAGCGCTATGGCTTTCACGGCTTGTCCTACGCCTACATTCAGCGCCAGCTGGACGCCCTTGGCGAAGGACAGGGGCGTTCACTGCTGTGCCATTTTGGCGCCGGTGCCAGTATGTGTGCGGTGCGGGACGGCCACTCGGTCGCCTCCAGCATGGGCTTCACCGCGGTCGACGGACTGCCGATGGGCAGCCGTTGCGGCAACCTGGATCCTGGCGTGCTGATCTACCTGATGCGCCGCCACGGCCTGGACGCCGATGCACTGGAAAAGCTGCTGTACAAGGAAAGTGGCTGGCTCGGCGTTTCCGGCGTCAGCGCCGAGATGCTCGATCTGCACGCCAGCAGCGACCCCCATGCCGACGAGGCAATCGAGATGTTCGCCTACCGCGCCGCGCTTGAGGCGGGACGACTGAGCGCCGCGCTGCAGGGGTGTGACCGGATCGTTTTCACCGGCGGCGTCGGCGAAAACGACGCCAATGTTCGCACCCGGATGCTGTCACGACTGGGCTGGCTCGGCATCCGGCTGGACCCGGCGGCCAACAGCCGGGGCGACGCCGTCATCAGTACCACGGACAGTGCCATCGAGGTGCGCGTGATCCCGACCCATGAGGGCACGATGATCGCGCAGCACGTGCTTGAGAAACTGTCGTAAACGGCGCTTCGCCGTGGGGCGCGGCTCCCACAAATACCCCTATATGACGACACACCCGTGGGAGCGGCGCACCCGAAGGGCACTTCCCCGCCGCGAATGCTGTAGCCCGGTGCAGGATTTATTTGCCACGGGGAAGTGCCCTTGGGGTAAAGCGCCTAGGCGCCATTCCCGCGCTGGCGCACCGCTTCGAACAGACACACGCCGGTGGCAACGGAGACGTTGAGGCTGCTGACCTCTCCGGCCATCGGGATTTTCACCAACTGGTCGCAGTGCTCACGCGTAAGCCGGCGCATACCCTTGCCCTCGGCCCCCATCACCAGAGCCATCGGGCCCTGCAGGTTGGCGTCATAAACCAGCTGATCGGCTTCGCCGGCGGTGCCGGTGATCCAGATACCGCGCTGCTGCAACGACTGTAGCGTGCGCGACAGGTTGGTGACCTGGACATAGGGCACGGCCTCCGCCGCACCGCAGGCGACCTTGGACACCGTGGCATTGAGCGGCGCCGACTTGTCCTTGGGTGCGATGACCGCCTGCACGCCGGCCGCATCGGCGGTACGCAGGCAGGCACCGAGGTTGTGCGGATCCGTAACGCCGTCGAGCACCAGCAGGAACGGCTGCGTCTCGAGCCCATCGAGCAGTTGCTCGAGATAATTCTCATCGTGCGAACGCATCGGTTCGCAAACCACCAGCACGCCCTGGTGCACACCGCCGTCGGCCAGTTGCTCGAGCTCCTGCCGGGTCACGACCTGCGGCCGTATGTGAGCTCCCGCCGCCAGCTCAAGCACCTGCTGCATGCGCTCGTCACGGCGGCCTTTCTGAACCAGCAGTCGCTTGATGCGCTTGGCATCCTTTTTCAGCGCGGTACGCACCGCATGCTGACCGAATAAAATCTCATCCTGCATTGCGCATTTCCTCTTTCGCACCGACCCAGTCCCCGGCCTGCTCGGCGACCAGTTTTGCCAGCAGCTCGATAAAGGCCGGGGCATCGTTCAGCGCCGCGATATAGCGGTATTCCTCTCCTCCTGCCTTGAGGAAGGCATCCCGGTTCTCGACCGCGATCTCTTCCAGCGTCTCCAGGCAATCCGCAGTGAAGGCCGGCGAAATGATATCGACCCGTTTGATACCCTGTCCCGGCAGCGACTCGAGGGTCTTGTCCGTGTAGGGTTGCAACCAGGCCTTGGGGCCGAAACGCGACTGAAAGGTCGTCAGACACTGCTGGGCATTCAGCCCCAACGCCTCGCGCAGTCGCTCGCTGGTGTCGAGGCACTGGGCACCGTAGGGATCGCCGCGATCGACGTATTCCTGGGGAATACCGTGATAGGACAGGATCAAACGTTCGGCGTCGCCCTGAGCCTTGCGGTGCTCGCGCACACTCTGCGCCAGCGCTTCGATATAGGCGGGGTGGTCGTAAAACTGCTTGACGACGCGGATGTCCAGCACCTCGCGCCTGCCCTGCTGAAAGCGCGCGATCTGATCGTAGATCGGCGCGGTGGTGGTGGCCGAGTACTGAGGATACAGCGGTATTACCAGAATCCGGCCATAGCCGGTGTCCGCCAACGCCTGTAGCCTGGCCTCCAGCGCCGGGGAGCCATAGGTCATGGCGGCGAAAACGTCCGGGCTATGTCCCGGAAAACGCTGCTGCAGCCTCAGCTGCAATGCCGTTACCTGACTGTTGAGGATACGCCGCATCGGCGAGTCATCCTCCCAGATCGACGCATACAAACGGGCCACGCGGCGCGGGCGCAGGTTGAGGATGATCAGGTTGAGTACCGCCAGCCACAGCCAGCGACGCGGGCCTTTACCCTCCACCACGCGCGGATCGGAGAGAAACTGCTTCAGGTAGCGGCGGACCGCGCCCGCTTCCGGCGCGTCCGGCGTGCCGAGGTTGGCCAGGATAATGGCTGTCTTTTGCTGCATCATGTCCTGTCGTGACTGGTTAGGAGACCCGCAGGGTCCCGGTTCGAAAATCGCGTGCGCCCTGGCGCCCGCCAAGACCTGCTGTCGAGGCCCTGTCAGAGGGTGTGAACCTCGTGCCGGTCCTGTCCCTGGTTATCGCGCCAGAGCACTTCCAGGCGTCCGCCCCGGGCTCCCTGGAAGCGAAACCGTACGAAGGGATCCCGGGCCAGCGCATCCGACAGGTCCGCGCTGAAAATCCGCTCGCCGTCGTAACGCACTTCCAGCTCCTGGATGAAGTCGGCCGCGCCCACGTCCGCACCGCAGAGCCGGCCGGGTGTCATCGGATGACTCAGGAACAGCTGCACCGTGACGATATCGCCCTGTACCCTGGCCTTGACCCTCACGCTCCCGCCTCCTCGAATGGCTTGCCGCGACAACCATCGAGGATGATGCGCACCGGTTGGCTGTTGCGATACAGATTGCCATTGGACTCGACCACCACCGAGACCTCGCTGGAGCGTACCAGCCGCAGCCGGGTCGCCAGTTCGGGCAGCGCGCGCGGGCCAAACACCACCAGCGCGGCCAGCGGCTTGGGATTCTCATGCACCAGCAGCGCCATGCGCGTCACCCTGGGCAGGCGCGTCGAGACCATCACCGGTACCAAGTCGCCGTGGTAGGCGTTGGTGGGAATTTTCAATTCGATTTCCACGGCTGCCAACACATCGCTGCGGCCGAACGCCGCGCGCAGGGCGTCATCGGGCAAGGCGCTGTCGAAGGCGCCCCTGTTCCAGGTCGCCAGCGCACGCAACGGTGCCAGCGCGAGCATGCCTGCGGTTACCAGTCGCCTGATCAGCATTCGACGATGCATTATCTGCTCCTGTGCTTCCAACCTGCGAGCAGACCGCCGCCTGTCTCTGCATAAGCGACCGCAGCTGCGTCTGTACGTCAGGAACTCGCCGGGGCCGCAGGCAATGGTAATGCATCCTGGCGTGCAGGTGGGATAGCGAAAGGCTATTTTTCGCTATTCGCGGGCCCAAAAAAGAAGGGCCGCTGATCAACAGCGGCCCTGGAACGGATCCTTGCCAGCGTCAGAGAGCGGCAAAAATGCTGTCGCGGATATCGTTGACGGAGCCAACGCCCGGGATGTAGACGTAACGCGGCGCAGCCGCCTGGTCTTCCTCGGCCCAGGCTTTGTAGTAGCTGACCAGCGGCGCGGTCTGGTCGTGATAGACCTTCAGACGCGCACGCACGGTGTCTTCCTGGTCGTCATCACGCTGGATCAGGTCCTCGCCGGTGACATCGTCCTTGCCCTCGACTTTCGGTGCATTGAAGACAACGTGGTAGGTACGGCCCGAACCCGGGTGTACGCGGCGACCGCTCATGCGCTTGATGATCTCCTCATCGGCAACGTCGATCTCGACGACGGCATCGATCTTTACGCCGGCTTCCTTGAGCGCGTCAGCCTGCGGGATGGTGCGCGGGAAACCGTCGAACAGGAAACCCTTGGCGCAATCGTCCTGCGCGATGCGCTCCTTCACCAGGCCGATGATGATGTCATCGGAAACCAGCTGGCCGGCGTCCATGACTTCCTTCGCCTTGATACCCAGCGGCGTACCCGCCTTGACCGCCGCGCGCAGCATGTCGCCGGTGGAAATCTGGGGGATGCCGAACTTCTCGGTAATGTACTGCGCCTGGGTACCTTTACCGGCGCCCGGGGCGCCAAGAAGGATAATACGCATGGGGTTCACTCCTAGTCGTGTCATTAATTTGAATTATCCGTTCGCGTGCCTGGCGCTGCCATCTGCGACAAAAAAACTCATTGCTCCGCACGGTAACCAGCCGGAGACAGGGTCACAATTCGACATTAGCACTAACGCACTGAGGAAAAAGGCAGCAAGGCGGGTGTCGTCCACAGGCCGGACACGCGATTTTTCGTCAGCACGCTATGAAACCGTCCCGGCTCGAAAAGGGACGATGTACAAAAAAGGGTATTGAGAGTACGCCAAAAGCAGGGGGAGCATCAAGTCCGGGGGCGACAGAGCCCAATCCACGAGCGTCAATATAACCGCCAACGTCCCACTGTCGCCAGTTTTTGGGCACCAGCGGCTCCAACCGGATTGATGAAAAGTCACCTGCCCGCTGTAACAGCATGAAAGATCGGCTCAAATCACCCGTCTTTTAACCATAAACGCACTCATTTCGCCGATCTTTGTTGTACAGCTGCAGTACCACCGATGCTTTTCAATCACCTGCGCGGGGCCCTTTCAAGCCCCGCTCAGGCAGTTTGATGACCAACATCATCGCCGCACAGCTGTCCGCACGCGCGTCAACCGGTGTTGCGCATACCTGCCGAGATGCCCGACATCGTCACCATCAGCGCCCGCTCCAGACGGCTGTCGGGCTGGGTCCGGTCACGCAGCAGCAGCTCCGCCTGAAGGAAGTGCAGCGGGTCGATATAGGGATTGCGCACTTCGATCGACTGGCGGATCACCGGTTTGTCCGTCAGCAGGCAGTCCTGCTGCTTGATTTCGTTGACCAGTTCGATGGCACGCATCAGGCGGCCGCGCAGACTCGACCCGAGCACCCGCAGCTCCTCCGAAACCAGTCGCGTATCGTAGTAGGCGGCGATATCGGGGTCGCCCTTGGCCAGTACCATCTCCAGCATGTCGATGTTGGCATGAAAAAACGGCCAGTCGCGATACATGCGATGCAGCAACGGCAGCTGCCCTCCGCCAACGGCGGTATTCAGCGCATTGTCGGATCCGAGCCAGGCCGGCAGCATCAGCCGGATCTGGGTCCAGGCAAAGATCCAGGGAATCGCCCTGAGGCTCTCGATACCGCCTTCGGCCCGGCGCTTCGCGGGACGGGACCCCAACGGCAGCTTCGCCAGTTCCAGCTCCGGCGTGGCGGCGCGGAAATAGGGCACGAAATGTTCGTCTTCCCGGACCACGGCGCGGTATTCGCGCATCCCTTCGGCCGCCATCCGCTCCATCTGTTCACGCCATTCCGGCTGCGGGCCCGGTGCCGGGTCCAGCGTCGCCTGCAGCACCGCGCCGGCATACAGCTCCAGGTTGCGCGTCGCGATCTCCGGGATGCCGAACTTGAAGCGGATCATCTCGCCCTGCTCGGTCACGCGCAAACTGCGGTCCACCGATCCCGGGGGCTGCGCCAGAATGGCGGTATGACTCGGACCGCCGCCGCGGGCAACGGTACCGCCGCGGCCGTGAAACAGCGTCAGGCGCACATCGTGCTGCTGACAGAGTGCCGTCAGCGACTCCTGGGCCTTGAACTGGCCCCAGGCCGCGGCCAGCTGGCCTGCGTCCTTGGCAGAGTCCGAGTACCCGATCATCACCTCCTGGTGACCGGCGATATACTCCCGGTACCAGTCGATCGACAGCAAGGCATCGATGCAGTCGCGGGCGCCGTCGAGATCATCGAGTGTCTCGAACAGCGGCACCACTCGCATGTTGTGACGGATGCCCATTTCCTGCAGCAACAGCACCACCGCCAGCACGTCCGACGGGTTACTCGCCATCGAGATCACGTAACTGCCGAGGGACCGGGCCTCGGTTTCGGCCGTCACCCGGCAGGTATCCAGAACCTCCTGCACCGACTCCGATGGTTGCCACTGGCGCGGCAGCAACGGACGCCGGCTGCGCAGTTCGCCGAGGAGATAGTCGCAGCGGCGCTGCTCGTCCCACTCGCTGAAGCGGCCAAGGCCGTAGAAAGCCGTCAATTCGTCAAACACCTCGGCGTGGCGGTCGGCATTCTGGCGGATATCGAGGCGCACCAGGGTCATGCCGAAACAGGCGACGCGCCGGATCAGGTCCTGCAACATGCCTTCGGCAATGATCTGCATGCCGCACTCGCTGAGCGAGCGATAGCACAGCAGTAGCGGTTCGAGCAGCTCTTCCTCGCGCAGCAGGACCGCCTTAGGCGGCGCCGTCTCGCCGCGCAGACGCGCCTTGAGCCAGCTCTTGGTGCGGCCGAGGGCATCGCGCACTTCCGCCAGCAGCTCGCGATAGGGTTCTGCGGCCCCGCTGACCCGGTTGCGCAGCTCGCTGTTGCAGTGGCTCATCGAAAGCTCGGCCCGCAGCAGGTCGACATCGCGGTAATAGAGATCGGCCGCCTGCCAGCGGGCCAGCAGCAGCACTTCTTCGGTCACCGCTGCCGTGACGTTGGGGTTGCCGTCCCGGTCTCCCCCCATCCAGGAAGCGAACCGCACCGGACAGCAGTCCAGCGGCAGACAGACACCCAGGACCTCGTGCAACTGCTCGTCGAGGTGACGCAGAAACTTCGGCACCGCCTGCCACAGGGAATTCTCGATCACCGCGAAACCCCACTTGGCCTCCTCCACCGGCGTCGGCCGCTGCTTGCGGATCTCATCGGTGTGCCAGATCTGGCTGATCAGCTCGCGCAGTCTGTGCTCGACCTTCTCGCCGCGGTCGAGCCGTTTCAGGCAGTCGGCGATGGCATCGAATTTCTGTATCAGGGTACGGCGATTGACCTCCGTCGGATGTGCCGTAAGCACCAGGTCGACAGCCATGTCGCCGAGCCCATCGGCGATCTGCTGCACGCTGACACCGCGCTCGAGCAGCCGCCTAAACAGCTGGCCGATCGATTCCGGCGTATCCTGGCCCAGGTCTTCCAGATGACGGCGGACCCGGTGATGCTCTTCGGCAATATTGGCCAGGTTGAGGAACTGGGTGAAGGCACGCGCGACCGGCAGTACCTCGTCTTCGCTCAGGGTTTCCAGAACGCTGAGCAACTCATCGTGTTCGCTGTCCTGCTCAACCCGGCCGGCCTTGGCGAGCTTGCGGATATGTTCCACCTTGTCGAGAAAAGCCTCGCCGAGCTGATTCTCGATCGTCTGTCCCAGGCAGTCGCCCAGCATCCGGACGTCGTCCCGTAAGGCTTCGTGCAAATCGGTCATCCTGTCTCCCCCATTGCGGACCGGAAACGCCGGCCCTTCCCGTACTTCGACCATAATAGATTTGCCGGCATGATGGGAAGATGGCGCTTTGTAGGGGGAACCGATGGCGGTGCGGATGATGGTGCCACCACGGGCCCGTGGCGGCCGAGGAAGTGCCGTCAGAGACCTTTGGCTTTGGCCTCGTCCCAGAGGGCATCGAGTTCGTCGAGGCTGAAGTCATGCCAGTCGCGATCCGACGCCGCCATGGCATCCTCGATATGGGAAAAGCGCCTCGTGAACTTGGCGTTGGTGCCGCGTAGCGCCGCTTCCGGGTCAACGCCAAGGTGACGGGCCAGATTGACCTGGGCGAACATCAGATCCCCGAGCTCGTCGGTGATCTCGTCCTGAGCGCCCCGGGCGATGGCTTCGCGCAGTTCCGCGATTTCCTCTTCGATCTTGTCGAGCACCTGCAATGTCTGCGGCCAGTCGAAGCCGACGCGGGCGGCACGCTTCTGCAGCTTGGCCGCACGGCTCAGCGCCGGCAGCGCCAGCGGCACGTCGTCGAGCACGCCGGTCTTGGCCTTGTCGTCACGTTCCTGCTGCTTGATCGCCTCCCAGGTCTCCCGGATCTCGGTGTCGCTGCGGGTCTGATCCCCGGCGCGCGATTCCAGGGTGCCGGCAGGAAACACGTGCGGGTGCCGGCGAATCAGCTTGCCTACCAGGTTGTCGACGATCGCGTCGAAATCGAACCGACCCTGCTCCTCGCCGAGCCGGGCATAGAAGATCACCTGGAACAGCAGGTCACCGAGTTCGTCCCTGAGGTGCGCCCAGTCCTGACGCTCGATGGTATCGGCCACCTCGTAAGCTTCTTCCAGGGTGTGGGGCACGATGCTGGCGAAATCCTGTTTCAGGTCCCAGGGGCAGCCATCGGCGGGATCGCGCAGGCGCGCCATCAGGGTCACGAGGTCGTCGATTCGGTATTGCATCTTGATTCCTCTATGGGCTTTATCCGCGGATTAGGGGTTACGCGATGCTCGCAAAGCGGCCAGACCCCGTAGGTTGGGTCTAGGTCCGAAGGACCGTAACCCAACACCGAGGTTTCGGGCATGTAAGGTGCCAACCGATACCAATCGATCTGCACTGCGATCGATATGGCGGGTTACGGCGCAGTGGACATCAGCACGAACCGGAAATACCGGCGGGATTCGCACCTTAACCCACCCTCCGGTTCGTGCCACTCGCATACCACTTACCACTCACCACTAGGTCGTGAACCCGCTGCGCTGGCGGTGCACGTCGATCACATTGGGAATCTGGTTGATCTTGTCCATGATGCGGCCAAGCAGTTCCAGGCGGGATATCTCGATGGTGATCGACAGCCGGGCGATATTGCTCTTGCGATCGGTCAGGGTGTTGGCCGCCAGAACGTTGAGGTTGCTGCTGGCCAGCTCCATCATGATATCGCGCAACAGGCCCGAACGGTCGAATGCCTCGATCATGATATCGACCGGATAGGTGGCTTCGCTCTTCTCGCCCCAGTCTACCTCGATCATCCGCTCCGGCTCCTGCTCGCGCAGCCCCAGCGCATTGCTGCAATCCTCGCGATGAATCGATACCCCGCGTCCCTGGGTGATATAGCCGACGATGGGATCGCCCGGCACCGGCTTGCAGCAGCTGGCCATGACGGTCAGCAGGTTGCCGACACCGCGGATGCGTATCCCTTCGTCTGCGCTCCCCGTATCCCGGGGTGCCGATGCCGGCAGTTCGAGGTCGAGCTGTTCGTCGTGCTGATCGACCTCGACCTGCCGCTGGGCGGCATTGATGATCTGCGACAGACGCAGGTCGCCGGCGCCAAGCCCGGCGTACATGTCTTCGATGGCGCGATAATGCAGGTCGTGCGCGATCCGGCCCAGGTTGATCTCACGGATATCCAGCGCCAGACGCTTGAACTCCCGCTCGACGATATGGCGTCCGGCATCGGCATTCTGCTCCCGCGCCTGGGTCTTGAACCAGTGCGAGATCTTGGCCCGCGCCCGCGATGTGGTGACGTAGCCGAGGTTGGCGTTGAGCCAGTCTCGGCGTGGCTGCGCTTCCTTCGCGGTCATGATCTCGACCTGATCGCCGGTCTGCAGTGCACGGGTCAGCGGGATGATGCGTCCGTTGACCTTGGCGCCGCGGCAACGATGGCCGATTTCGGTATGCACACGATAGGCGAAATCCAGTGCCGTGGCGCCATTGGGCAGGTCCAGCACATGGCCGTCCGGCGTGAAGACGTATACCCGGTCCTGGGCGACGTCGCCACGCAGCATCTCGCCGAAGGCTTCGCTCTGTCCAAGGTCGTCGTGCCACTCGAGCACCTGGCGCAGCCAGGCGATCTTGTCTTCGTAGGAGGTGCTGCGACTGTTGGTGTCGGTCCCCTTGTAAAGGTGGTGGGCACAGACGCCCAGCTCCGCTTCCTCGTGCATGTCGTGGGTGCGGATCTGAATTTCCAGCACCTTGCCCTCGGGCCCGATCACGGCGGTGTGCAGCGAGCGGTAGCCGTTGGGTTTGGGCGACGCGATGTAGTCGTCGAATTCGTGGGGAATATTGCGCCAGAGACCGTGGACAATGCCCAGCGCGGTATAGCAGTCGCGGGTTTCAGGCACCAGAATCCGCACCGCGCGCACATCGTAGACCTGACTGAACTCGATATTCTTGCGCTGCATCTTTCGCCAGATGCTGTAGATATGCTTGGCACGCCCCATCACGTCGCCATCGATATGGACGGCCTGGAGCTCGCCCTTGAGGAGCTCGACCACCTTGTCGATGTATTCCTGGCGGTCGAGGCGTTTCTCGTCCAGCAGCTTGGCGATTTCCTTGTAATCGTTCGGCTTGAGGTAACGGAACGACAGGTCCTCCAGTTCCCACTTGATATGACCGATGCCAAGCCGGTGTGCCAGCGGCGCGTAGATGTCGAAGACTTCCCGGGCCACCAGGTAACGCTTGCGCCTGGACCCGGTCTTGACGCCACGAATGGCGCAGGTGCGCTCGGCGATCTTGATCAGGGCGACGCGAACGTCGTCGATCATCGCCACCAGCATCTTGCGTACGTTGTCGACCTGGTTGACGCCGGTACCGAGGACCGTTTCCTCGAAGCGGGGATTCTTGCGCGTGCCGATGGCTGCCATCTGCAGCACCCCGTCGATCAGCTGCGCCGCTTCGCCACCGAAGAGCTCCGAGACCCGCGCCAGGCTCAGCTTGCCTTCGCGGACCGAGCGGTAGAGGATCGCCGCGACCAGGGTGACCTGATCCTGCTGCAGTTCGGCCAGTATGCTGGCCATGTCGAGGCCGGTGCGATAGCTGCCCGTGGCCTCGTTGGTCCTGGCGGACCAGAGATCGTCATCGTTACCCCTGACCGCCGCCTGCTCCTGGGCGTTATGGACCAGTTCACAAGCCCGGCGAATTTCATCGATATCGGCGATCTGGGCCTGCTGCTGCAGCTTCTCGAGCCACAACTCCAGATCCACACTGCCATCCTCGCGGACGGGATGGTCTTCTCTTACTTTTACCATGGCACTAAGCCACTCCTGTATTCGCGGAAACTCTGTCGCTGTTTCCGGATGGCTCGTCCATCTTGCTTCCCTTCGAAACCCGACGGCGACCACCTGACTTGCCTATTATTCTTGTATAAAAAACGCCGACAAGTGGCCTGTCAGGGGCCGGCGGCGGACAAGCGGCACATTCTAGACGTTTCGACATGCAAGCGCGAGCAAGTTCCATGCGCGACGAAACAGTCCGCAAAAACGGCAAAAGGCCCCGCAGGGCCTTTCCACTAATTCCGAAAATTCGTATCCGGATGCCTCAGGGCTGGCTGTAAACGCCGGTGGACAGGTAACGGTCGCCACGGTCGCAGATAATGCATACGATGACGGCATTCTCGACCTGCTGCGACAGACGCAGCGCGCCGGCCACCGCGCCTCCCGAGGAGACACCGCAGAAAATACCTTCCTGCCGCGCCAGTGCGCGCATGGTGTCTTCAGCTTCACGCTGGCCGATATCGATAATCTGGTCGACGCGCGCCGGGTCGAATATTTTCGGCAGGTATGCCTGGGGCCAGCGACGGATGCCCGGAATGTGGGCACCATCGCCAGGCTGCAGGCCAATGACCTGAATTTCGGGATTCTGCTCCTTGAGGTAGCGCGAGGTCCCCATGATGGTGCCGGTGGTGCCCATCGATGAAACGAAGTGGGTCACGCGGCCATGGGTCTGCTGCCAGATTTCAGGACCGGTCCCCAGGTAGTGCGCCTCAGGGTTGTCGAGGTTGGCGAACTGGTCCAGCACCCGGCCGCGGCCTTCCGCCTCGAGCTGGTCGGCAAGATCACGGGCGCCTTCCATGCCCTCTTCCGCGGTGACGGTGATCAGCTCGGCTCCGTAGGCGGTCATCGAGGCCTTGCGCTCCTCGCTGGCGTTGTCCGGCATGATCAGAATCAGCTTGTAGCCCTTGATCGCCGCCGCCATCGCCAGCGCGATACCGGTATTGCCGGACGTGGCTTCGATCAGCGTATCGCCCGGTTTGATATCGCCGCGGGATTCCGCCTGCTGAATCATGCTCATCGCCGGCCGGTCCTTGACCGAACCCGCGGGATTGTTGCCCTCGAGCTTGCACAGGATGATATTGGAGGTGTCTCCGGGCAGACGCTGCAGCCGGACAAGGGGCGTCTTGCCGACGAACTCTTCGATGGTGGGAAACTCGATACTCATGGCATGTTACCGGAGACGGTTAGAAGCTTATAACGAAACGGCATATAAAATGTATATATTATGCCAGTTTTAGATCCGGGCATCATAGGGGAAAGCGCCCCGCCACGTCAATGACGCTCGCCGGCCACGCGGTCGACGCCGGGATCAGGCGCGGGACACCCGCACCTCAGCCGGCGCTGCTTTCGGCCACCACGAACGCCACAACCAGTTTCTGCTCGTCGCTGTAGGACAGATGCAAACGCCTGACCCCAAGTTCCCGGGCCCGGGTCTCGGCACCGCCGTTGAGGCGGATTTCCGGCTTGCCCAGGCTATCGTGACACACCTCCAGGTGATGCCAGCTGACGCCCCGGCCGATACCGGTCCCCAGCGCCTTGACCGCGGCTTCCTTGGCGGCGAAGCGCTTGGCCAGGTAGCGCGACTGATCCCGGCTGGCCTCGAATCCCGACAGCTCGAACGGCGTCAGGACCCTCGATGCCAGCCCGGGGGTGCGCGCCAGCGCCGCCTCAATACGGGCGATCTCGAGGATGTCGGTGCCGATTCCGGCGATCATCGGCTCAGGGCGTCCCGCTGCGGCTGGACCCGGGCCTGCGTCTCGAGCATCAGCCGGCGCATTTCGCTGACCGCTTCCTTGAGCCCGACGAACAGGGCCCGCGCAATCAGGCCGTGGCCAATATTGAGCTCATTGAGGTGAGGGATTTCGGCGATCTGCTCGACGTTGTGGTAGTGCAGTCCGTGTCCGGCATTCACCACCAGACCCCGCTCCCAGGCATACCGGGCCGCCTCGCGGATACGGGCCAGTTCCGCCTTCTGCCCGGCCGCTGTCGTGGCATCCGCGTAGGCGCCGGTGTGCAGTTCGATGACCGGTGCGCCGCAGCGCAGCGTGGCATCGATCTGGGCGGGCTCGGGATCGATGAACAGCGAGACTTCGATCCCGTCCGCCGCCAGACGGTCGCAGGCCGCCTTGATCTTGGCCTCCTGGCCGACGATATCGAGACCGCCTTCCGTGGTGAGTTCTTCACGCTTTTCCGGTACCAGGCAACTGTGGGCCGGACGGATCTCGGCGGCGAAGGCGAGCATCTCTTCGGTGACGGCCATTTCGAGGTTCATGCGGGTCTGCAGCACGTCGTTGAGCAGGCGGATATCCCGTTCCTGGATATGACGCCGGTCTTCCCGCAGATGCACGGTAATGCCGTCGGCACCGGCCTCTTCCGCGAGGATGGCGGCCTGGACCGGGTCGGGGTACCGGGTTCCGCGGGCCTGGCGCAGGGTGGCGATATGATCGATATTGACCCCCAGCAGCAATCGACTCGGTTCAATCATCTATGGCTCCTTATTATGAAACATCGGGCGCGGGGCTCTTCGATGGACGCGTCCGCTGGAAAAGATCCCGGCTGCGCAGCGCCCTGTCGCCGAGCAAGCGGTCGATCAGCAGGCGCATCAAACGCTTGGCAGCGCGGCGCACCTGCGGATCACGATAATCGTCCTGGGCCACGGCCTGCAGCTGCCAGCCATGGAAGCAACGCGGTGCTGCGCCCTCGGGCACCCGGGAAACCGGACTGAGTCCACCTTCCTGATCCAGCAGATAGAGGGCCGATGCATTGAGCCCCTGCAGGTCCGGCGCATAACCGGTTTCGCTGAGCAGTTGCCGCTCGAAAGTGCGCAGCGCACCTTCTATATCGTCACCGCCGACCAGTTCGTTGAGCACGTACTGATAATAGACATAGAGCCGCGGGTGGGGATCGAGGGGCTGCAGCAGACGCTGCAGTAATTCGTTGACATAAAGACCGCAGAGCAGTGCCCGCCCCTGCAGGAACAGCGGCGGCGCAACCGGTTCGGCCAGACACAGGGTCTTGAGTTCCTGCCGCCCCTGCCAGCTCAGCTGCAGCGGTACGAACGGCTGAATGGAGGCGCGCAGTTTGGAACCCGGCCGGCGCGCACCGCGCACCACCAGGCTGATCTTGCCGTGCTCGAGGCTGAAGCAATCGGTCAGCAGACTGGTATCACGATAGGGGCGCGCATGCAGAACGTATGCGGCCTGGCCGTCCAGGCGGTACTCCATGCCGGTACCCGCGTCAGATATGCCGTAACCGGCGGCGCCCGGCGGCGTGCCGGCCCGACGTTACGGTTTTCACAACGGGTCATCGTAGCCGAGACTGCGCAACGCGCGATCGTCGTCGGCCCAGCCTTTGCGGACCTTTACCCAGAGATTGAGCATGACCTTGCTGTCGAACATGCGCTCCATTTCGAGCCGGGCATCGCGACCGATGGTCTTGAGGCGGGCCCCTTTGTCGCCAATCACGATACGCTTCTGACCTTCCCGCTCCACCAGGATCAGCGCGCTGATCGTCAGCAAACCATCTTCGTGCTGCACGAATTCCTCGATCTCCACGGTGGTACCGTAGGGAATCTCGTCGCCGAGGTTGCGCATCAGCTTTTCGCGCACCAGTTCCGCCGCGACGAAGCGGGAACTGCGATCGGTGATCTGGTCTTCCGGATAGAAATGCATGCCGGCCGGCATATGCTCGGCGACGATTTCCTCGAGACGGTCGACGTTGTGTCCGCTCTTGGCCGACAGCGGAACGATTTCGGCCACCTCGAGCTTGGCGGTGAGCGCTTCCAGGTGCGGCAGCAGCTCGGTCTTGTCCTTGAGCTGGTCGACCTTGTTGACGGCCAGTACCACCGGGCATCGCACCCGGGCCACTTTGGTCAGCACCAGCTCGTCTTCATCGGTCCAGGCGGTACGATCGACCAGGAATACCACCAGATCGACATCGCGCAGCGCGTCCGAAGCCGCCTTGTTCATGTAGCGGTTGAGCGCCTTGCCCTGCTCCTTGTGCAGGCCCGGGGTATCGACGTACACCACCTGCAGGTCTCCCTCGGTCTTGATGCCGAGGATCTGGTGACGCGTGGTCTGCGGCTTGCGTGAGGTGATGCTGAGCTTCTGCCCCAGAATGCGGTTCAGCAGCGTCGACTTGCCCACGTTCGGACGACCGACGATCGCCACGTAACCGCAGCGCTGGTCACCTTCGTATTGGGGTATTTCCGGCAACTCGAATTCGTCGCTCATCCGCGGGGCTCCTGCTGCAATTCAACCAGCGCAAGCCGCGCCGCTTCCTGTTCCGCCTGGCGCCGACTGCTGCCAACACCCTCGGTTGCCTGGCTCAGCCCCGCCACGTGACAGCGGATATGAAACGTCTGGGAGTGCGCTTCGCCCTCGACACCGACCAGCTCATACTCCGGCAGCGCCAGACGGTGTCCCTGCAGGTGCTCCTGCAGACGGGTCTTGGCGTCCTTGAGCGACTCGTTGAGATCGAGTTCGTCGAGTCTCTCGTCGAACCAGCGCAGAATAAAGCTCCGGCAGCACTCGAGATCGCTGTCGAGATAAATCGCACCCATCACCGCTTCGGTGGCATCGGCAAGGATGGAGTCACGCCGATAGCCGCCGCTTTTCAGCTCGCCGGAGCCCAGGCGCAGATAGTCGCCGAGCTTGAGTTCGCGCGCGATCTCGGCCAGGGTTTCGCCCTTTACCAACCGCGCCCGCAGTCGACTCAGCTGACCTTCGCGGGCCTGGGGAAAACGCGCGTAGAGCGCATCGGCTATGACGAAATTGACGATGGAATCGCCGAGAAACTCCAGGCGTTCGTTGTTGCGCTTGCCGCAGCTGCGGTGCGTCAGCGCCAGCTCCAGCAATGCAGGGTCTTTGAACTCATAGCCGATACGCCGGCTCAGTTCAGCGGTGGGTTTGATCAAGGCTTGGTAACTTCGTAATGCTCTTGGAATTTAACCACGGCGTCGACGTTGTAGAACATCGGCACGCGCTCTTCGTAGGCCAGATCGAAATGGATGACACCGTCGATATTCTCGATCTTGAGGAAATCCTCGCGGGACAGCTCCGCACGGACCTGGTTGATAATGGCGCGATCATAAATCGTGCGGCGGATCTGGCGGAATTCCTTGCTTACCTGGTCTCGATCATGCACGACGTTTTCCAGAATCGACTTGAAGGTCGCATGATCCTTGTAAGGCGTAAACAACTTGAAAGCGACGGCAAAAAAGATACCCGCTACGATCAATCCAACCATGATTGAGAAGAACGACGCGCCTTTTTCCCTTTTGAACACTGCCATTTTGTCCATCCTCTATTAATCAATCAGGCGCACGTCACCGAAGCTCGGCAGGCTGAAGAAGGTTTCCCAGTGCATCCAGACCGCAAATGCCTTGCCCACCAACAGCTCATCCGGCACGAATCCCCAGTAACGGCTGTCATTGCTGTTATCGCGATTGTCACCCATCACGAAGTACTGGCCTTCGGGCACCACCCACTCGCCGACAAGGCCGGGGCTGGCTACATCATGGTAGACCTGGTGCTGTACCCCGTCCAGATTCTCCACCAGCAACAACTGCTTGGGATTGATCGGCGGCAGTTGCGCCAGCAGCTGCTGCGGTTGAGGCTGGCCGTTCACGAACAGCATCTTGTTCTGGTAGCGGATATGATCGCCCGGTACGCCGACCACCCGCTTGATGTAGTTGACGGACGGATCCTTGGGATATTTGAACACCACCACGTCACCGGCCTCGGGATCGTTGATGCCGACCACCTTCGAATTCAGCACCGGCAACCGCAGTCCGTAGTGAAACTTGTTCACCAGGATGAAGTCTCCGACCTTCAGTGTCGGCAGCATAGAACCGGACGGGATCTGGAAGGGCTCAACCAGGAAGGAGCGCAGCAACAGCACCAGCAGCAGAACCGGGAACAGTGAACGGGACAGATCCACCCAACCGGGCACCCGGTTCAGCTGCGCCAGCGCGTCTTCCGGAATACCGCCGGCGAACTGGGCGCCGGCCTGCCGGATCCGCTCCTGTCGCGCCGGCGCCAGCCAGAAACGATCGACAATCCAGCCGACCGCCGTCAACAGCGTTGCGACCACCAGCACCAGTGCGAAATCGAAGTTCATCGTCAGTCCTTAACTGTCCACCTTGAGCACGGCGAGGAAGGCGTCCTGCGGGATCTCGACCCGGCCAACCTGCTTCATCCGCTTCTTACCTTCTTTCTGCTTGGCCAGCAGTTTCTTCTTGCGGCTCACGTCACCGCCATAGCACTTGGCGAGGACATTCTTGCGCAGCGCCTTGACCGTGGTCCGGGCGATCACCTTGCCCCCCAGTGCCGCCTGGATCGCCACATCGAACATCTGGCGGGGAATCAGCTCCTTCATCTTTTCGCACAATTGGCGCCCCCGATACTGGGCGTTGTCCTTGTGCAGAATCACCGCCAGAGCGTCGACTTTCTCACCATTGATAAGGATGTCCATGCGCACCAGCCTGGCCGCTTCGAAGCGCACAAAGTTGTACTCGAGCGATGCGTAGCCGCGGCTGACCGACTTGAGACGATCGAAGAAGTCCAGCACCACCTCGGCCATCGGCAGTTCGTACTTGAGCTGCACCTGGCGTCCGACGTAATGCATGCCGAGCTGGTTGCCACGTTTTTCGACACAGAGACCGATCACCTGACCGACGAACTCCTGTGGCACCAGGATGTTGGCCTCGACGATCGGTTCGCGCATTTCGCGAATTGCCCCGGGGTCCGGCAGCTTGGACGGGCTGTCGATGTGAATGACCTCGCCGCTGTTGAGCTCCAGCTCGTAGACCACCGTCGGCGCGGTCGTCACCAGGTCGAGGTCATATTCCCGCTCCAGGCGCTCCTGGATGATTTCCATGTGCAGCATGCCGAGAAAGCCGCAGCGGAAACCGAAGCCCAGAGCGTCCGAGGTTTCGGGCTCGAAAAACAGCGAGGCGTCGTTCAGTGTCAGCTTGTCCAGCGCCTCGCGGAAATCCTCGTAGTCATCGGCATCGGTCGGGAACAGGCCGGCGTATACCTGCGGCTGAACCTTCTGGAACCCCGGCAGACTGGGCACGTCCGGGGTTTTCGCCAGCGTCAGGGTATCACCGACGGGCGCGCCATGGATGTCCTTGATACCGGCAATGACGTACCCCACTTCGCCGGCCCTGAGTTCGCCGGTGGCGGTCTGCTTCGGCGTGAAAATGCCGACCTGGTCGACGGGATAGGACAAGCCGGTCGACTTCACCAGGACCTTGTCCTTCTTGCGCAACACCCCGTGCTTGACCCTGACCAGGGAGACGACGCCCTGATACTTGTCGAACCAGGAATCGATGATCAGCGCCTGCAACGGGGCTTCGAGATCGCCCTCCGGCGCGGGGATCTTTTCGATCAGGGCTTCGAGCACATCCTCGACGCCCAGTCCGCTTTTCGCGGAACAGGGGACGGCGCCGTCCGCGTCGATACCGATCACCTCCTCGATCTCCTGCCGGACGCGCTCGGGCTCGGCCTGCGGCAGATCCATCTTGTTCAGGATCGGCAGCACCTCCAGGCCCTGGTCGAGAGCGGTGTAGCAGTTGGCAACCGACTGGGCTTCGACGCCCTGTGCCGCGTCGACGACCAGCAACGCGCCCTCGCAGGCGGCCAGCGAACGCGATACCTCGTACGAGAAGTCCACGTGTCCCGGCGTATCGATAAAATTCAGCTGGTAGGTTTTGCCATCACGCGCCTCATAGTTCAGCGTGACGCTCTGGGCCTTGATGGTGATACCCCGTTCGCGTTCCAGCTCCATGGAATCGAGAACCTGCGCCGCCATTTCCCGTTCCGTCAGACCGCCGCAGGTCTGGATAAAACGGTCGGCAAGGGTCGACTTGCCATGGTCAATGTGGGCAATGATGGAAAAGTTGCGAATATGTTGGAGGTTACTCACGTTCGATATTCTCGGGATCGCAGGATCCTGGACTGAGGGTGGCCGTTCAAAGCGACGCAGTGTACCGCATTTACCGGGACACGGCTATCTGGGCACGGAGGGCGCTCGGGCTGACCCGCAGCCCATCGCGCCATCGGCGGACGGGGCTGCAGACTGCCCCGACTGTGGATATCACTCGAGTTTGAGGGGAATGAACATCGGGCTGCCGCGTCGAACGATGCGCAGCGGAACCGGACGATCGGACGGAAGCGCTTCAACACTCTGCTCGAACTGCTCGACGTTTTCGACCACCTGGCCGTTGACCATGGTAATGACGTCACCCACCACAAGCCCGGCATCGGCACCGGCGCCAGGTTCGATACGCTCGACCACGACACCCGAGCGCAGGTTCCACTTCGCCTTGCGCTCCTCGTCGAGCGGACCCACCTGAAGGTTGAGACGGTTGGATTTCGGCACCACCTGCCTGGACGTTCCGGCGAGCAGATCCTGATCTTCGGGCAAGATCCCGATTTCAACCTTGACCCGTTCGCGTTCTCCGGCCCGAACGATATCCACCATCACTTCGTCACCGGGCTTGATACGGCCGACTTGCGGCGGCAGGTCGGACGAGAGGTCGATTGGCTTGCCGTCGAAGCGATAGATGACATCACCTTCTTTGAACCCGGCGGCTTCCGCCGGGCTTCCCGGCAGCACTTTCGCAATCAGCGCTCCGGCGGGCTTGTCGAGACCGAAGGATTCCGCCAGTTCGCGGCTGACTTCCTGGATGATCACACCGAGCCAGCCCCGCGTCACATGCCCCTGCGTACGCAGTTGGTCGGCCACATCGATGGCGACGTCGATCGGGATGGCAAACGACAGCCCCATGAAACCGCCAGAGCGGGTGTAGATCTGCGAATTGACGCCGACCACTTCGCCATCGAGATTGAACAGGGGACCACCGGAATTGCCGGGATTGATCGCCACGTCGGTCTGAATGAACGGCACATAGGTCTCGTTTGCCAGCGCCCGCTCAGTGGCGCTGACGATACCGGCGGTGACGCTGTGATCGAAGCCAAACGGCGAACCGATCGCCAGCACCCATTCGCCGACCTCAAGCTTTTCGGACGATCCCAACCGAACGACAGGCAGGCCGCTGGCATCGATCTTGAGCACCGCGACATCCGAACGCTCGTCGGAGCCGACCAGCTCTGCCTCGAGCTCACGTCGGTCATTCAGCCGCACCAGGACCTTGCTGGCACCACTGATGACGTGATGATTGGTCAGGATGTAGCCATCCTGGCTGATGATGAATCCGGATCCGAGAGACCGTGGTGCGGGGCGGGCGCGTTCCTCGAGCTCCGGCAACTGGCGGAAAAAGTGCTTGAACATTTCCGGCAGCTGGTCAGCTCCCGGTCCTTCGAACGGATCGAAGGAATGGACATCGCCGCCCCGCTCTTTCGGTACCGTGCTGATATTGACGACAGCGGGCGCCGTTTCCTTGACCAGCGATTTGAAGTCGGGGAGCTGAGCCTGAACCGGCATCCAGGCCAGGCACAGCAGCAAACCAAGCACCATTCTGACAGACTGCATGAATTCCTACCTTATGATGATTGGGGTATCACTTTTAACAGAATCGGCTGATACTGGCAGTCGCGCCCCAGGCGCTGACCCAGAATACGGGCAACCAACAACCCCACTGCCAGTCCCACAGCACTCCCCAGGATCGCAGGAAGCTCAGAATCGCCTTGCAGCGTCCCAAGATAACCGCCGACAAAAAGCAGCAGCAATGGAAGCGTATACAGCAACAGTGAGGCCTTGAGGAAAGAACCTTCGCGGATACCGATGATCACCTGGTCGCCGACACGCACGTCGACACCGGCAAGGTTTTCCACACGGAGATCTTCACTTTTGCGGCTGGCGTACTCCGCCAGGGCTTTCTGCCCGCACCCCTTGCTGGCGCTGCACGACATGCAGCTACTGGTGCGGCTGGACGAGATCCATACAACCTGGTCGTCGACGGCCACGACGCGGCCGGTTTCTTCGAGCATACTCAGTCGCGCACCTGAACCGAGGAGGCAATCCGGTCGGCAATCATCAATGGCACGTCACCGACCACGGTGACGAAATAGTCCCCCTGCCGGCGACCCACTGCCACCATATCGGCCGACTGCGCCACACCCTCGGCAACGGACTGCCGACCGAACGGCTCGACCGAGACCGACACCGAATGGCGTCCATCCGAATACAGCATCACTTCGGATTCCGGCAGCACTTCGTGGCGCACGTTACGAAAGCCGTCGGGCAGCCAGTTGGTGCGACATACCGGCTTCTTGGCACTCATCATATGCTGATGCTGGTCGATATACCTTTCCAACCCGCGAGACAGCCGGATCACGTCACCCTGTGGCTCGAGTCCGGCAAGGGAGCGCTGCTGCCCGAAGTGAGCCCTGACAAAGTCATCCGAGGCCGACACGCCCGGCAAACTGATTTGCGGCCGCGAGTCGGCGACATCGGTGACCGTCTCACGATTGAATCCCTGAACGCCGAGTATCACGGCAGCCGTGACCGATGCCGCTGTCGCCATGCTTACCAGCGGCTTCCAAAAGCCACCGGGCCGCGGCGACGTATCTCCGTTGGCAACCGCCGCGGTGACTTCAGTGGTAATATCCGGCTCATACTCGTCCGACGGCAGACCGCTTACCCGCGCCATGACGGCTGCACTGATGTCAGTGTTAACGGTATCGCGCTCACCTCGAATCGCCGAACGAATCAGGTGGTAACGCTGCCATTTCTGCCCCAGCTCCGACTGCTGCTCCATCCGGTCGAGCAGCCTGCGTACTTCAAACTCGCTGGCTTCGCCATCCACAAGCGCAGATAAAGAGTCGTTGAACTGTTCACCCATGGTTGTTCCTCAAACACATTTCCAACACGTCTCCCACGGCTATCCGTCACTCCGCGAGGAAAGGTTCAATCTCTTTGTCGATCGCTTCCCGCGCCCTGAATATACGGGAGCGTACCGTCCCGACCGGGCAGTCCATGACATTGGCGATATCTTCATAGCTCAATCCCTCGAACTCCCGCAGCGTCAGAGCAACGCGCAGATCTTCAGGCAGACGATCCAGCACTCGTTTGACCATCGCCTCGAGCTCATCCCGGTACAGGTTGTTCTCCGGCGACTCGATATCCTTGAGATCACTGTCACCGCCGATGTAATGCGCGTCTTCGACTGTCACATCCACATCCGGCGGGCGCCGCCCCTTGGCCACCAGATGATTCTTCGCGGTGTTGATCGCAATCCGGTACAACCACGTATAGAAAGCACTATCTCCGCGGAATTTGGGCAAGGCCCGGTAAGCCTTGATAAACGCTTCCTGCGCCACATCAAGCGCCTCGTGATGGTCGTAGACATATCGGCCGATCAAACCGACAATCTTGTGCTGATACTTCTTTACCAGCAGATCGAACGCTCGACTGTCACCAGCCTGCACGCGCTTAACCAATTGTTCGTCAATCGCGCTCTGACTCTCGTTTGACACTCCGGATCCTTAATGTCCACGCTAAGTTGCCGCCCCGGCTCGGGGAATAATGACGTGAAGTATGGCGGCGGCCACTACATCATTGCAACCTCTTCAGAATCCGACCTGCGCGAGCTAACAGGTATGAACCTGAGGTGAATTTTAAGTTCCGGTCTCGGGACAAAAAATTCGTGCCAGAACCACCAGATATTCACGAACAGGCCCTACAGGGGGCATAATTGTGTCCCTTCCCTACACATCCAGGGGTATTCAGGGCTCAATATGACCACTGAACACATCTATGACGTTTTGATCATTGGCAGCGGGGCGGCCGGCCTCAGCCTGGCGCTGAAGCTGCCGGGCCATTTGCGCGCCGCCGTGCTGAGCAAGGGCGACCTGACCAGTGGTTCCACCTGGCTGGCACAGGGCGGGATTGCCGCCGTGCTGGACGAGACCGATACCGCCAGGGATCATTTCGCCGACACCATGATTGCCGGCGGCAACCTCAGTCGCCAGGCAGCTGTCGAATACACCGTCACGCACGGCCCGGAGTGCATCGAGTGGCTGATCGACCAGGGGGTTCCCTTCACACGCGACGAGAGTCAGTTTCACCTGACCAAGGAGGGCGGCCACTCACATCGCCGCATTATCCATGCGGCCGATGCCACCGGCCAGGCAGTGCAGCAAACCCTGATCGACAAGGCCAGGGCCGCCGGCAATATCGACCTGTTCGAGTCGTGCATCGCGGTCGATCTGATTACCCGCCGCAAACTGCGCCTGCCGGAGAACCGCTGCGTCGGCGCCTATGTGCTCGACAACAAGAGCGGCGAGGTCAAGCTGTTCCGCGCCAGCCACGTCGTGCTGGCAACGGGCGGCGCCTCCAAGGCCTATCTGTATTCGAGCAATTCGGACGGCGCCTCCGGCGATGGTATCGCCATGGCATGGCGCGCGGGCTGCCGCGTGGCGAATCTGGAGTTCAACCAGTTCCACCCGACCTGCCTGTACCATCCTCAGGCGAAGTCGTTTCTGATCACCGAAGCCGTGCGCGGTGAAGGCGGCCACCTGCTGCTGCCCGACGGCACCCGCTTCATGTCGCAGTTCGATCCTCGCCAGGAACTCGCCCCGCGCGACATCGTGGCCAGGGCCATTGACCACGAGATGAAACGTCTGGGCTGCGACTGCCTCTACCTGGACATTTCCCACAAAAGCCCGGAATTTATCCAGTCCCACTTTCCGACCATCCGTCAGAAATGCCTAGAGTACGGCATCGACATCACCCGCGACCCCATACCCATCGTACCGGCCGCCCACTACACCTGCGGCGGCGTCATCACCGACATTCGCGGGCGCACCGACATCCCGGGGCTCTACGCCATTGGCGAAACGGCCTTTACCGGCCTCCACGGCGCCAACCGCCTGGCCTCGAACTCCTTGCTGGAGTGCCTGGTATTCGCATCGGCCGCCGCCGAGGATATCGCGGCACAGGAAGGGATCGCACCGGAGCCGGACCTGGCCGTACCGGCCTGGGATGCCTCCCAGGTCACCGACTCGGACGAAGACGTCATCATATCGCACAACTGGGATGAGCTGCGCCGGTTCATGTGGGACTACGTCGGCATCGTCCGCACGACCAAGCGCCTGCAGCGCGCGAAACACCGCGTGGACCTGTTGCATCAGGAGATTGCAGAATACTACAGCAACTATCGCGTCACCCGGGACCTGCTGGAACTGCGCAACCTCGCCCTGGTGTCCGACCTGATCATTCAATCGGCCATGCAGCGCCGCGAAAGCCGCGGCCTGCACTACACGCTGGACTACCCGGAGCTGGCGCCCGAAGCGCGGGACACCATCCTGACACCGGTCAATTACCAGTGGCCCGACCAGGTTCACTAAGCTCGACCGGCGCCAGCCGAGCCAGCACGGCCAGGCGCCTGAAAGCTTCCGGACTCACGCTATCGGAGGCGATCAGCAGGCGCCTGCGCCCCCGGGCGTAACGCAGCCGAACAACCAGCAGCCAGGGGAGCAGCGTTATCGACTCGATCCTCGTTGCCGGTTGCCAGCCGAGGCCGGGCACACGGAACGACAGCTCCCGCCGATCGGCATCCCAGCGCAATCCCGTCACCGCGCTTGCTCTGCCGCGCCGAAACCATAACCAGGAGGCGGCAATCAGCAGCGGCGCAAGCAGCTTGCAGTAGAGCGGCAGCGCCGACAGACCTATCAACAACATCAGGCCCAGGTGCGCCACGACGTTAAATCGCAGCAACCATCGCGACGGCCCGATGGAGATTTCAGCCGGGCTGAACACGGTCCAGTATGATCCTGACGATCCGGGCCAGATCCGGATCTTCAGGCTCCGCACGCTGCATGAACCAGACGAAGAGATCCTGATCCTCGCAGGCCAGCAGCTTGACGAACCGATCCTGGTCCTCGGACGGCAACTGACGGAACGCTTCGTCGACGAACGGCACGAACAGCACATCGAGTTCCAGCATGCCGCGACGACTCTGCCACCTCAGTCGCCGAATATCTTCATCGCTATACATAGGCTTACTCTTCCAAGACCAGACAAAGCTGGCGGTTGTACCATTTTCTCGCAGCGTAGCCCAGCACCGGGTACAGCAAAAGGGGCTTCACACTCCGCCGACCTCCGAGCGGATGTGCTCGCCGGGTGGATGCTTTACTAGTATTATTACGCAGCTATCCACCCAGCCGTAACAGACCGAAGACCATGCTGACTGATCAGGATCTGAAAGACACCATCACCCAGAGCGTTGCCATTGCCCTGTCCGAAGATATCGGCGACGGCGACATTACCGCCCGCCTGATCCCGGCCGAACAGCCCGGCCATGCACGGGTGATCTCGCGGGAGCGGGCCGTCATCTGCGGACAGGACTGGGTCAACGAGGTGTTCCGGCAGGTAGATCCGAACGTAGAAATCATCTGGCACGTCAGCGACGAAACCCTCGTCAAGTCCGACCAGCTGCTGTTCGAAGCCAGGGGTTCGGCACGCTCGCTGCTGACCGCCGAGCGCGCCGCGCTGAACTTCCTGCAGACGCTCTCCGGCACCGCCACCGTCAGCCGCCACTACGCTGACCTCGTCAAGGACACCGGCGTACGGCTGCTCGATACCCGCAAGACCCTGCCCGGCCTGCGCAAGGCGCAAAAATATGCCGTCACCTGCGGCGGCTGCTTCAACCACCGCATCGGCCTCTTCGACGCCTTCCTGATCAAGGAAAACCATATCCTCGCCTGCGGCGGCATCGCCGCGGCCATCGAAACCGCGCGCGCAAACGAGCCCGGCAAGCCGGTCGAGATCGAAGTCGAAAACCTGGCCCAGCTCGACGAAGCCCTCGCCGCCGGCGCCGACATCGTCATGCTCGACAATTTCAGCCTCGAGGATATGCGCACCGCGGTCAAAACCACCGCGGGTCGCGCCAAGCTGGAAGCATCCGGCGGTGTGAACGAAGAAACCCTTAAAGGAATTGCCGAAACCGGCGTGGATTATATTTCCATCGGCGCGCTGACCAAGCATTGCCAGGCTGTCGATCTGTCGATGAGGCTGGTTTAAGTTAGTGGTTAGTGGTTAGTGGTTAGTGGTTAGTGGTTAGTGGTTAGTGGTTAGTGGTTAGTGG
>JABXIM010000083.1 GCA_013373085.1 Oceanospirillaceae bacterium
CTCCTATTATTTAGCTGAGTCATTCAGCTCAGTCAGTATAAAAATGGCCACTGACAAAGAATGTCAGGAGTGTTTATCCGGTTAAAACATTGAGCGGATTATGACTGCCCACCGACTGCCTTAACAGGTTTGCATCCATCGCCGGTGAGCAATCAAACAAGCGTCGATATTCGCGATTAAACTGCGTCGGGCTTTCATACCCCACGGCGAATGCCGCGGTTGTTGCATCCATTCGCTCCACCACCATAAGCCGACGGGCTTCTTGTAAGCGTAAATGTTTACGATATTGCAACGGGCTTAACGAGGTGATGGAGCGAAAATGCTGGTAAAAAGAAGAACGCCCCATGTTCACCAACTCAGCCAATTGGTCGATTCCTTGAGCTTCTTTGTAATGTTGCTTTAACCATTCAATGGCTTTGTAAACTTGGTGTCCGTGACTGTTGGCCAAAACAATCTGGCGCAATCTAGGGCCCTGAGGTCCAATCAATAAATAATACAGCAGCTCCTTTTGTATCAAGGGCGCTAAGATAGGAATGTGTTGCGGAGTATCCAACAGATCAATCAATCGAGATATGACAGCGAACATGGGTTGTGTCACTTCGCTAACACCGATACCACGATCCGTGCTGCGACCACTCTCAACGGGTAAGTCACTGTCCACCAGCAAGGTTGCCAGCTGCTGCTGATCCAGCCCAATAATCATCCCTAAAAACGGTCGATCTTCACTTGCCTCAAGGATTTTACCCACCACAGGCAAATCTACCGAGGTCACCAAGAAGTGTTGTGCATCGTAGTCATAGCTGTCCTCCCCTAGCATCACCCGCTTACGGCCTTGGGCAATTAGGCAAAGGCTCATACCCATGGTATAGCTCGTAGGCTCTGTGGGAGACTCAAAGCGAGTGAGCTGAAAGCCTGGAATCTGGGTCTCAAGAATATTGACGCCCTGGGTCAATTCGGCCAATCGCTGACATAAATCGCTCATAAAGTCTGGGCTATCAGGGAGTTTTGTCATATTTAATGGGTCTGGATGCATCATCTTGCCCTCTTAATTGCTTATTTGAGGATAGTACAAAGAATCACTATGCACCTCCACGGCATTTCCACGATTCTGTACAAAAAGGCAATCACTCCGTAAAAACCACCTCACGCTCACCTACCATGGGTTGTTTAAATAACCCTCTACCAACAACCAACCCACTGGAGAGTGAACATGACTCATGCGAACCAAGATAAAGTAATCATCATCACAGGTGCGAGCAGCGGCATTGGTGAATCCACCGCGAAACTTTTAGCCTCACAAGGCGCTAAGCTTGCTTTAGGAGCCCGTCGTGAAGACCGTTTAAAGCAGGTGTGCGATGCCATTCAAGCCGAAGGTGGGCAAGCTATTTATCAGGTCATGGATGTGACCCGCGCCGAAGACAACCAAGCCATTGTGGATTTAGCCAAACAACATTTTGGCAAAGTGGATACCATCTTCTTAAACGCGGGCGTGATGCCAAACTCCCCTGTGTCGGCACTGAAAACCGACGAGTGGGAGCAAATGGTGGACATTAACATTAAAGGTGTATTAAACGGTGTGGCCGCGGTTATGCCTTTATTTAAAGAACAAAATCATGGCCATGTGCTCAGTACATCTTCTGTGGCGGGCTTAAAAGCTTACCCAGCTTGCTCGGTTTACTGTGGTACCAAATGGTTTGTGCGCAGCTTCATGGAAATCTTACGTATGGAGTCCGCAATGGAAGGCAGCAACATTAAAACCACCACCATTTACCCTGCGGCGATTCACACAGAATTAACCGAAACCATCACCGACTCGGCCACAGCAGCTGGTATGAATGAATTGTATGAGCAACATGGCATCACATCCGACCGTATTGCTAACGTGGTCGCGTTTGCGCTTGCTCAACCGCAAGACACCAGCATTGCCGAGTTGACGGTTGGCCCAACTACCCAGCCTTGGTAATCGCAACCGGTTAATTGAGTTGTAAGCAAACTGTTAAGCAGATTGCTTACAACTCTTCCGGACACCACACTCAAATCGTTACTAATCTGTGATAGGATTCTCAAATTGAATTAAAATTAATTAAGATGGACAGGTAAAACCGATGAACTTCTTAAAAGCAGTCTCTTTCTCTGGACTTCTCATTCTTGCAGCTTGCGGAGGCAGTGGATCTTCTTCCGAGAGCGATTCCGTAAATATAGATGGCAAGTGCGAGTTTAATCTACCGAGTGAATCAGACTTAATGAAAATCCACTATAAAGTATCCGTTACAGAACCTGGGAATTCTGGCTTATCTATTGGTGACACTATTGAATGGTGGTACTCAGAGACAAATGGAGGTGAGATTAAAGGCAAGAATTCCTCCAATAACACACTTCGAACCGCAGAAAGTTATAGCTATAGCGTAAATGGTAGCAAAGCCACATTATCCCTAGTTCAAGCTGGTGGAACAGAAACATTCAACTTCACAGCCACTTCACCAAAAGGGGGTACCTACACCTATAATGGCGAAACCAGTTCGCAATCATATAATTCAGCAGGTACTTTTACTCTACCAGCTTATGTTGCCACTTGCGGCAATATTACAACATCAAGCGAAGGGGTTTCGGCATTCAACAAATCCCTTACATCCAGTGAAAAAGAAATCATCTCCAATAACCGTACTATTGATGAGTGGCTAATAGAGCCATTCATGTCAGACACTCAGGCTTTTGCATTCAGCACAAATAATGAGAGCACTATCATTCTCGGTGAATTTCAAGATGGCGTTGTAACAAACGAAATCAGCTATGCAGCTTCTGAAATGCCAATAACTGTTTTTCAGGATTCTACAACAGCAAACGGATTTACAGGCCAATATCTTCCTCCTCAAACACTCAGCAATGTCAGTGAAGGCGGTTGGATATACGATTACCATTACATCGATGGCTCTAATAATGTGACAAATTACGACTCGTCTGCTGGATCAATGTCAACAAGTAAACTTGACTATGTATTAAGTAACGGAACATTTGTGGGCTTCGAAAACGGCATTGTTTTATTCGACAAAAATCTTAATGAAGTATGCGACTCTAAAGACTTGGGCTATAACTTCAACGATCGCTATTTAACCCCATATTACCTATCTCCTCATAATGGCAACTACCCGTATTCTCAGCATTACGCTCCCATACATTCATCCCTTGTAGAGGAAAAAGATGGCCTGTTCTATACCGCTATTCGTGATCCTCAGAGTAAAACTATTGAATTAGCGAAATGGAACACAAGTTGTGAACAACTTTGGAATACGAGCATCAGCATAAACTATGGAACTCTAAATAGCCCACTCGTCACTGTATTCAAACTCACCGGTAATCATCTGTATATTGGTTACACAGACAGTACGACTTCAATAGCCCCCGTTACTGGCCAATATGTTTTTTCCCGGTTAAATAAAAACACCGGAGATCACTCTGAGATCAACTCATTTACATATCAAACACTGAATGACTTTGGGTTAATTTATGATGTAGAAGAAGATAGCTTTGGTAACATTTATCTAGCACACGTAGATGCCATTCAAAAATTATCAGCAAGTGATTTAAGCAGCGAATGGGCCTATCAAATTAAAGATGCGCCAAAACCTCTAATCCCACTAAAGATAAATGATCTCGGCGACCTAGAGATTGCTTATAGCTTAGTCATATCCAAAGAAAATTTATAAATTCTAATAAAAACGCACAAGCCATTTGGCATGTGCGTTTTTTTATACCCGCCTAATTGTATCTAGAATTTTCGTTTAAACACAAAGCGAAC
>JABXIM010000063.1 GCA_013373085.1 Oceanospirillaceae bacterium
AAGGCCGTGACATCTACATCCGTGAAGGCTGCCACGTCTGCCACACCCAGATGATCCGTCCGTTCCGTGCAGAGACCGAGCGCTACGGCCACTACTCAACCGCCAACGAAGACGTCTGGGAACATCCGTTCCTGTGGGGCTCCAAGCGTACCGGTCCGGACCTCGACCGTGTCGGCGGCCGTTACTCCGACGACTGGCACCGCGCGCACCTGTACAACCCGCGTGACGTAGTGCCCGAGTCGAAGATGCCGGCTTACCCGTGGCTGTTCACCAACCGCGTCAGCGGTGCCGACACTGCCGAGAAAATGGAAGTCATGCGCAAGATGGGCGTGCCCTACACCGACGAGCAGATCGCCAACGCTGCCGACGACGTAAACGGCAAGTACGAGATCGACGCTCTGGTCACCTATCTCCAGGCGCTCGGCAAAACCCATTCCGAATACACCAACAAGCGGTAAGCAACTGGTGAGTTACGAGGTTTATGGTCCTTATCTGCCGGTGATCATGCTCGTCACCTTCATCGCACTGTTCGTCTGGGTACTGCACCCGAAGAACAAGAAGAAGTTTGACGATGCCGCCCACCTCCCCTTCGACGATGAAGGCGAGCAGGAAGATAAGGCCGATAACGGGAGAAAGGAAAAATGAGTGCTTTTTGGAGCGCGTGGGTAACTGTGATTACCCTGGCCGTGATCCTCGGCTGCGCATGGTTGCTGTTCCAGACTCGCAAGAGCGAGGCCTACAAGGAATCCACCAACGAAACCGTCGGCCACGAGTACGACGGCATCGCCGAGTATGACAACCCGCTGCCCCGCTGGTGGTTCCAGCTGTTCGTCGCGACCGTCATCTTTGGTCTCGGCTACCTGGCCCTGTATCCGGGCCTGGGTAACTTCAAGGGCCTGCTGGGATGGTCGTCCCACGGTCAGTGGGAAGAGGAAATGCAGCACGCCGAAGAGGTCTACAAGCCGGTATTCGCCAAGTATGCCGCCCTGTCGATCGAAGACCTGCAGCAGCCGGAGAACCAGGCCGGACTGCAGATGGGGCAGCGCATGTTCCAGAACAACTGCTCCGTCTGCCACGGCACCGGCGGCACCGGCGCCTACGGTTTCCCGAACCTGACCGACGGCGACTGGTTGTACGGCGGCGAACCGGACACCATCAAGCAGACCATTACCAATGGGCGTAACGGCGGCATGCCTGCATGGGGCGCGGTACTGGGCGAAGAAGGCGTTCGCGACGTCGCCAGCTACGTGCTGAGCCTGAGCGGCCAGGAAGTCGACCAGGAAGCGGCCGCTCGCGGCGAGAGCCAGTTCCAGGCGCTTTGCACCGCCTGCCACGGCCAGGACGCAAAAGGCACACAGGCCCTCGGCGCACCGAACCTGACCGACGACATCTGGCTCTACGGCGGCAGCTTCGAGCAGGTTACACACACCATTCGCAATGGCCGTGCCGGCATGATGCCTGCGCACAAGGATCTGCTCAGCGATGACAAGATCCACCTGATTGCGGCCTACGTCTACAGCCTGTCGCACAAGTAATTGCCTGGCGGGTCCTAAACCAAGGCGATATGATTCTAGTCATATCGCCTTTTTTATTTTCCGCCATAGAATATGCAACGAAACTAATACATCTTCATGCGGTCTCTGTGCCGTAGTAGCGAACTGGTGAGATGAGGCATGAATCAGATACCGGTCAAAGACGTAACGCCCAAGACCAGCAACAGTGACGCCACGGTCGAAACCTACGACCTGTACGCCAAGCGCGAACATATTTACGTCAAATTCTACAAGGGACTCTTCAAGAATCTGCGCATCGCCTCCGGCTTCATGATGCTGGCGATGTTCTTCGGCTTTTCATGGCTGCAATGGGATGGCCGCCAGGCGGTACTGTTCGACCTGCCCAACCGCCAGTTCCATGTATTCGGGACCACTTTCTGGCCTCAGGACTTCATGCTGCTGTCCTGGCTGCTGATCATACTCGCCTTCCTGCTGTTCTTCGTCACCGTTTTCGCCGGCCGCCTCTGGTGTGGCTACGCCTGTCCGCAGTTCGTGTGGACCTGGTTCTTCATCTGGGCCGAACGCGTCACCGAGGGCGACCGCAACAAGCGCATGAAGCTCGACAAGGCCCCCTGGAGTCGCGAAAAAGTGCTGCGCAAATCGGCCAAGCACGTGCTGTGGCTACTGATCGCCGTCGCCACATCCATCGCCTTCGTCGGTTATTTCAGCCCGATCCGGGAACTGGTACCCAATGTCCTGAGCTGGAATCTCGGCCCCTGGGAAACCTGGTGGCTGGGCTTCTTTGCCGTTGCCACTTACGGCAATGCCGGCTGGCTGCGCGAGCAGGTGTGCATCTACATGTGCCCCTACGCCCGCTTCCAGAGCGTGATGTTCGACCAGGACACACTGGTCATTTCATATGACGAGAAGCGTGGCGAACATCGCGGCAGCCGCAAAAAGGGCAGCGACTACAAGGCACAGGGGCTGGGCGACTGCATCGACTGCGGCAACTGCGTGCATGTTTGCCCGGTCGGCATCGATATCCGCGACGGCCTTCAGTACGAGTGCGTCGCCTGCGGCGCCTGTATCGATGCCTGTGACGATATCATGGACCGCATGAGCTACCCCCGCGGCCTTATACGGTACACCACCGAGCACTCCCTCAGCGGCAACCAGACGAAGATCTTCCGTCCACGCCTGATTGGCTACTTCGTGGTACTGCTGGTAATGGTCGCCGCCTTCGGTTACACGCTGCTCAGCCGGGTGCCGCTCGAAGTGGATGTGCTGCGCGATCGCGGCCAGCTGTTCACCCGCACCCCGCAGGGCTGGATCGAAAACAGCTACACGCTGAAGCTGGCCAACAAGGAACAGGAGGCGCACCGTTACCGCATCGAGGTGACCGGTCTCGAGGGCATCGAGATGGTCACGACACAGGAAGTCTCGATCCCGGCCGGAGCCCTGATCGATGTGCCGGTGCGCCTGCAGATAGACCCCAAGTGGATGTCACGCCCCAACTACGAAATTCACTTCCGAGTCGAAGCGCTCGACAGCAGCGGCATCAGCCTGGAAACCGAAAGCCGCTTTATCGGTCCAACCTCGGGACTGTAATCGCTGGCCGGTTTTCGAATCGGCACGGATGGCACCATCGGCGGGCAGCATTGCCCGCCGATTTGTTTTAGAATACCGGCCTTTCAACTGCGGGTTCCAACAAAGGAGCCGGCACTGACAGCAGAGATGTAGCATGCAGCAAGACCAAAACGCCGTCGCTCCCTGGTACAAGCAGCCCTGGCTGTGGTTTATCCTCGCGCCGGTCATTGCGTCCATCATTTCAGGCAGCACCTTCCTCTATTTTTCCATCGTCAGCGCCGACGGCATCGTCAAGGACGACTACTACAAAGTTGCCCGTGGCCTCAACCTCAATACCGAACCCCAGGAAAATGCCGTCAGGCTTGGCCTCGGTGGCGATCTGCTGATCGATGACGTTACCGGCGACATATCGCTCAGCATGCAGGGGATACTGCCCGACGACCTGTCCCAGCTCGTACTGGAACTGGTGCACCCGACCCACCAGAAGTACGACCAGGTGATCACGCTGCGCCGTGTCGCGGGCAGTGACCGTTTCAGCGGCAACCTGCAGAAGCAGATCAGCCAGGGCAAACGCTACCTGTTGCTGCGACCGGCGAATCATGAGTGGAGCCTGCGCGCAGAAGCACAGCCCCCTTATGACCCGCTCAAGATACGCCTGCTGCCGACACTCTGAACGCAATGATGATCGACGCCGCCTCCGAACAGGTCCGCAGCTGTTTTCACTGCGGCCGTGATGTACCGCCGGGCAGCGATTTCATCGCCCAGATCGACGGCAAGCCCCGTACCATGTGCTGCCCGGGGTGCCAGGCCGTTGCCCAGACCATCGTCGACAGCGGCCTGGACAACTACTACCGACACCGAACCGGAAGCTCGAGCGCCCCGGAGATGGCCGGCCGCAGCCTGCCCGAATCGACGCTCGCGGAACTGGCGCTGTACGATCAGCCGAGCATCCAGAAGGATTTCGTCCACGCCGTTGACGAGCATCGGCGCGAAGCGAGCCTGGTGATAGAAGGTATCACCTGTGCCGCCTGCGCCTGGCTGCTGGACCATCACCTCAGCCGCCAGCCGGGCGTTGAACAGGCGTCAGTCAATCTCAGTAGCCATCGCATGCGGCTGTGCTGGGATGACTCCCTCACCAGCCTGGGTCGACTGCTGGCGGAGATCTACCGTATCGGCTACCAGGGCCACCCCTACCACCCCGACCGGGAAGAGCAGCTGCTCGAGCAGGAAAAAAGGCGCGCGATTCGCCGACTTGGCGTCGCAGGCGTCGGCCTGATGCAGGTCATGATGTACGCCATCGCGCTTTACGCTGGCGCCCTGCAGGGCATGGAAGAGCGCTTCGTCACCTTCATCCGCTGGGCAAGCCTGGTGATCGCCACGCCGGTTGCCCTTTATGCCGCACGCCCCTTCTATGTCGCTGCGTTAAGGGACTTGCGAAGCCGCAGCCTCAGCATGGACGTGCCGGTTTCGATCGCCATTCTGGGGGCTTTCAGCGCCAGCGTCTGGGCCACCGTTACCGACAGCGGCGAAGTCTATTTCGATTCGGTGACCATGTTCACCTTTTTCCTGCTGATCGGCCGCTTCCTCGAAATGCAGGCGAGACACCGCACCGGCCGCGCCGGTAACGCCCTACTCAACCTGCTGCCCACCAGCGCACTGAAACTGGCCGATGGCGCCGAGCTGCTGGTACCGGCGACCGAACTGACCGTGGGCGATCGGGTACTGGTTAAACCGGGCCATACCATCCCCGCCGACGGCATTATCCGCCGGGGTCATTCGTCGATCGACGAGTCGGCCCTCACCGGTGAATACCTGCCGGTGCGACACCGCGAAGGCGAAGCGGTGGTCGGCGGCACGCTGAACGTCGAAAACCCGATCGAAATCGAAATCAGCCGTACCGGCGGCGATACCCAGCTGTCGGCGATCGTCCGCCTGCTCGACCGCGCCCAGGCGGAAAAACCCGCCACCGCACATACCGCCGACCGCGTTGCCAGCTATTTCGTCGCCGCAGTACTGGCAACCGCGGCCGGGGTCAGCCTGATCTGGTGGCAGATCGACCCGTCACACGCCTTCTGGGTCACCCTCTCGGTGCTGGTCGTCACCTGCCCCTGCGCCCTGTCGCTGGCGACGCCGACGGCACTGACGGCCGCCACCGGCACCCTGCGCCAGAACGGTCTGCTGATCACCCGGGGCCACGTGCTGGAAAGCCTCGCCAAAGCCACCCATATCGTCTTCGACAAGACCGGCACCCTCACTGAAGGCAATCTGTCGCTGCGGGACGTCATTACGCTGCGCGGCTCCCGGGAAGAGGCATTGCGAATAGCAGCGGCATTAGAAGCTCATTCGGAGCACCCGATAGCACGCGCTTTCCGACCGTTCGCGACCGAGCCGGCCGAGGCGCTGGAGTCGCACCTCGGACAGGGACTGGAGGGCCGGATTGCCGGTCGCTGCTACCGCATCGGCAAGCCGCAATTCGCCACCGAGCTTTGCGCCGACACAGCGCCGCCGCCGACGCCCGACCAGTTCGGTCACTGGCTGCTGTTGTGCGCCGAGGACGGCCCCATCGCCTGGCTCGGACTGGACGACCAGTTGCGGCAGGATGCCGTCGACAGCGTTCGCGCCCTGCGCGCACTGGGAATCGAAGTGGAAATGCTGACCGGCGACAGTTCGCCGGCGGCACGGGACGTCGCACACAAACTGGGAATCGAGCGAATACAGGCAGGCGTGACACCGGAACAGAAACTGGCCCATATTCGCCGGCTGCAGCAACAGGGCGCACAGCTGGTCATGGTCGGCGACGGCATCAATGACATACCGGTACTCGCCGGCGCCCAGACCTCCATCGCCATGGGGTCGGCTACCGATCTGGCCAAAACCTGCGCCGACGCCGTATTGCTTACCGGCAGCCTCGGACGTCTGGTCGACGCCGTGCTGCTTGCGCGCAAGTGCCGCAGCGTGATCCGCGAGAACCTCGGCTGGGCACTGCTCTACAACGTACTGGCGCTGCCGCTGGCCGCAGCGGGCTTTATCGCCCCGTATATGGCCGCGATCGGCATGTCGGCCAGCTCGCTGGTGGTCGTCGGCAATGCCCTTCGGCTGTCCAAACTGGTACGCCGCCGCCCTCACAACCAACCACAGGCGCAGGAAAATGATCAAGCGTCCGGCTGATCGTACAGATCTCTGTCACCCGGTTGTTTGTGCCATGTCCGCATATGCGCGGGTGGCGGTCGGCAGCACCCTGCATCCATACCAGCGAGCTGGCCACCCACCCCCTGAATCTGACCGAGGCTGAGCATGGATATTCTGTACCTGCTGATTCCCATCGCCATCATTTTCGTCGCCTGCGCCCTCTGGGCCTTCTTCTGGAGCGTCAACAGCGGCCAGTACGATGATCTCGAATCCCCTGCCCACAGCATATTGTTTGACGACGACGAGGAACTGATTCCGGACGACGCCAAGCAGGCAGCGCGGGATGCAAAGGTGAAACACGACAGCCAGCAAGATGGTTGAATCGCTCTCGGTGTTCACGGCCCTGACCCTGGGCCTGCTCGGCGGTGCGCACTGTATCGGCATGTGTGGCGGCATCGCGGCCACCGTCGGCATCGCACGGCCCGACGCCCGCACACCGCCACTCGTCATGCTGCTGAGCTACAACGGCGGCCGAATCCTGAGTTACAGCTGCGCCGGAGCACTGCTGGGCGCACTCGGCGTCCTCGCTTCCGGCAGCTTTGCCACCTTGCTGCTGCGCACTCTCGCCGGCCTGATGCTGGTTGCGATGGGTCTCTATATCGGCCGCTGGTGGCAGGGACTGCTTCAGCTGGAACGTGCCGGCAATCTGTTCTGGCGCCACCTCCGCCCATTGGCATCGAAGCTGTTGCCCGCCCGCAGCCCAGGCCAGGCGCTGCTTCTCGGTCTGGTATGGGGATGGCTGCCATGCGGCTTGATATACAGCACGCTCATCTGGGCCTCAGCGGCGGCCGACTGGCGCCAGAGTGCGCTGCTGATGCTCTGTTTCGGCCTTGGCACCCTGCCGGCCATGCTGACCACCGGACTGCTGGCGGACCAGTTGCGCCGCCTCCTGGCAAAACGCCTCACCCAGCATGTCGCCGGTGTGCTGATCATCGCCTTTGGCGTCTACACCCTGCCGCTGCAGGGGCTTTTGCAGCTGCTGACCTAGGGGCTGATTCCGGGGCGCACGATCGCGACTTTACTTGACCGGTATCAATGCGGGCCAACAAAGCTGCCTTTAAAGTGAACCTTTTGTTGTTTGCAGTTTGAGGAAGCCGCTCTTGACCCACGCCATGAACGTCCGCTGGGACACCGACCTTATACAACGCTACGACCTGTCGGGACCGCGCTACACCTCTTATCCGACCGCCGTACAATTCGATCCGCTGCAGCAGCCGGACGACCTGATCGACCGCGCCCGTGCCAGCGCAGATCCGTCTGCGCCGCTGTCGCTCTATGTTCATATCCCGTTCTGCGCGCATGTCTGTTACTACTGCGCCTGCAACAAGGTCATTACGCGCAATCGCGGCAAGGCCCGCGCCTATCTCGACAACCTTTACCGCGAAATGGCCCAGTCAGCGGAACTCTTTGGCGGCGAGCGCCTGGTCGATCAGTTGCACTGGGGCGGCGGTACGCCGACCTTTATCAGCAATGATGAAATGGTTGAGTTGATGCAGCAGCTGCGCCGCCATTTCAAGTTGCGCAACGACGACAGCGGAGACTATTCCATTGAAGTGGACCCGCGCGAAGCGGACAGCGAGACGCTGGCGGTGCTGCGCCACATCGGCTTCAATCGCCTGAGCCTGGGGGTTCAGGACCTCAATCCACAGGTACAGCTGGCGGTCAATCGCGTGCAACCACTGGAGATGACGAAGGGACTGCTGGAGAGCGCCCGCCGTGAAGGCTTCCGGTCGATCAACCTGGACCTGATCTACGGCCTTCCGTACCAGACACCGCAGTCCTTTGCCGACACCCTCGAACAGGTGATCGAGCTGTCGCCGGACCGCCTGTCGGTATTCAATTACGCGCACCTGCCGGATCGCTTCCGCTCGCAAAAACATATCCGCGCTGAAACCCTTCCAAGCCCGGACGCCAAGCTGCAAATCCTGCATGAGTCCATCGACCGCCTGCTCGCGGCCGGCTATGTCTATATCGGCATGGATCACTTCGCGAAACCGGACGACAGTCTCGCCGTGGCCCAGCGCTCGGGTCAGCTGCATCGGAACTTTCAGGGCTACACCACCCATGCGGACTGCGATCTGGTAGCGCTCGGCGTATCGGCCATAAGCCAGATCGGCGATGTATATTTCCAGAACGAGCACGAGATCGAAAGCTACCGCCACGCCGTCGAAACACGCAGCTCGGCGGTCCGCCGCGGTCTGGTGATGCGCCCGGACGACCTGGTCCGCCGCGACGTCATCGCGTCACTGATCTGCCACTTCGAACTGGATGAAACCGACATCGAACAACGTCACGGTATCCGCTTTACGGATTATTTCGCGCCCGAGCTGTGCGAATTCGCGCACTTCGAGCAGGACAGCCTGATACGCCGCGAGGGCCGCACCTGGTATGTCACCGATGCCGGTCGACTGCTGATCCGTCGCATCTGCATGACCTTCGATGCCTACATTCCCAAATCACAGCCGGTTCAGGGATTTTCGAAGATCATATAATCTGCGTTTACGGCAACGAGAAGCCGATTAGGCGCGCAGGCGTGGCCGCTTGCGCGCCTGGCGCGCCTCGATGAAGGCGCTCTTTCGGGCTCTGAGAATGGCATTCCTTCCCTAAGGAACCTGCGAATAAGTCCCAATGAGGCTCTGGCTTGCAGCGCGGGCCGGAATCGAGGCGCCGTTTCGAAGGCATGCAGGAGCCTGTAGAGAAGCGGCAACAATGAGTCCGGTTCGCGCTGCAAGCCCCGAAGGGCGGGC
>JABXIM010000134.1 GCA_013373085.1 Oceanospirillaceae bacterium
GCAAACGATTTAACCAAATCATCTACTGCTTTCATTTGCGCCAAATACGGTTCTAATTTATCCAACGGCAATGCGCATGGTCCATCACATTTTGCTTCTGCTGGATTTGGATGCGCCTCTAAAAATAAACCCGCAATTCCTAGGGCCATTCCAGAACGAGCCAATTCAAATGCTTGTGCACGACGACCATCAGCACTGTCAGCTCGACCGCCTGGGCGCTGTAAAGCATGGGTAGCATCAAAGATAACCGGTGCCATCTTTTTCATATCATCCATACCCAACATATCCACCACTAGGTTGTTATAGCCAAATGAAGAGCCACGCTCACACAACATCACGCGATCATTACCCGCCTCATGGAACTTAGTGATGATGTGACGCATCTCGTGAGGCGCTAAAAACTGAGGCTTTTTGATGTTAATAGCCGCACCGGTTTTGGCCATAGCTACAACCAAATCTGTCTGACGAGCCAAAAACGCAGGTAGCTGAATCACATTCACCACTTCCGCCACAGGTGCCGCCTGGAAAGGCTCATGCACATCGGTAATGATGGGGACACCAAAGGTATCTTTGATCTCTTGAAAGATTTTTAAACCTTCTTCCATACCTGGGCCACGGTAAGAGTTGATAGACGAACGGTTCGCCTTATCGAAAGACGCCTTAAATACATAAGGTATACCCAGCTTTTGGGTCACCTCAACGTATTTTTCACAGGTCTTCATGGCAAGATCACGGCTCTCAAGCACGTTAATACCACCAAACAGCGTAAAAGGCTTGTTGTTACTGACTTCTAAATTGGCAACCGTTACTTGATCAATCATCTACTCACCCTAATAAGTTTGATGCTCAAATATACCTTAAAACACAAAAAACAGCCATGAGCACGGATACTAAAACCTAGAGTTGAGAACTACCTACTAGAGCCTATAAACAAGATCTAAAGTTTATCCTTCATAGCCCGAAAGGCTTGAATTAAACCTTGTGTCGAGGAGTCAAATTCGGCTTCGTTGGATTCACAGCCCTTCAGCGCATCATGCACCTTGTGACCCAATTGTTTACCTAGCTCCACACCCCATTGATCAAAGCTATTAACCCCCCAAATTTTACCTTGTACAAAAACCTTATGCTCATATAAAGCAATTAGAGCGCCCACTGTCTTAGGCGTGGTTTTATCAAAGTAAATAGTATTACTTGGGCGGTTACCTGGGATCACCTTTTGCGGCGCCAGCACCGAAATTTCATCAGCCGATTTACCCTCAGCCCGTAATTCAGCTTCAGCTTGCTCATAAGTCTTACCCTGCATAAGGGCCTGGCTTTGACTTAAACAATTGGAAACCAATAGCGCATGAAAATCACCAACAGCGTTATGACTCATTAAAGGCAGGATAAAGTCACAAGGCGCAAATTGAGTGCCTTGATGCAATAACTGATGATAAGCATGCTGGCCATTACTGCCAACGCCACCCCATATAATAGGGCCAGCTTGGTAATTAATCTTACGGCCATACATATCCACCGATTTACCATTACTTTCCATATCTAATTGCTGAATATGCGATGGCAGGCCACGCAAATAATGGTCATAAGGCAAAATAGCATGGGATTGAGCATCAAAAAAATTCACATACCAAACACCTAATAAACCCATTAACACAGGCATATTTTGCTCTAATGGGGCATTTTTAAAGTGCATATCCATTTCATAGGCGCCCTCAAGCATTTGCCTAAAATTTTCATAGCCCACTGTTAACATAAGCGGTAAACCAATAGCCGACCAAAGCGAATAACGCCCACCCACCCAATCCCACATTGGGAAAATATTCTTTTCAGCGATACCAAACGCCATGGCTTTATCAACATTGGCGGTAACCGCACTAAAGTGACGAGCCAACTCAACTTCACAACCACCATTCTCTAAAAACCAATCGCGGCAAGCATTGGCATTTTTTAAAGTTTCTTGGGTATTAAATGATTTGGATTGAATAATAAACAACGTAGTTTCAGGGTTAAGTCCCTGCAGGGTCTCTGTAAGATCTGAGCCATCAATATTGGATAAATAATGGCAATTTATTTTACGGCTCCAATACGGTTTTAATGCCTCCGATGCTAATTTAGGCCCAAGAAAAGAGCCACCAATGCCAATACTCACTACATCTGTAAATGGTTTATTACTAAAGCCACGCCATTGTTGTATACGGATCGCCCAGCAAAAATTACGCATACGATTTAGAGTTTGTTTAATTTCGGGCATGACATCCTTGCCGCTAACCAAAACAGGCTCATCAGAGAAATTACGTAAGGCCGTATGAAGCGCAGGACGGTTTTCACTTTTATTAATAGCAACACCAGCAAACATATCACCAATGGCAGCTTGAATGCCGGATGATTCTGCAAGCTCACATAATAAAGAAATAGTTTCGCCATTAATTCTATTTTTGGAGTAATCTAAATTTAAACCCGCTGCTGATAATGTAAACTGAGAAAACCGAGCTGGATCCTCATCGAAAAGGCTCATCATGGGTGTAGAGTTCATGCTCAAAAAATGCATTTTTAAAGCGTCAAACTCGGATTTTTGATCAAAAGAGAGCGGAGGGTAAACAGACTTATCCATGTCAAAGACTCAAATATTTATATGTAAATTTTCTTTGATTCTACCATTAAAAAACACACTCGATATAGATTAATACTTAGAAACATGAACAATAATAAAGCGTTTATAATTGATATAACTAAAGTGAATTAAAGAAGATATAAAACACAAAAAACAGCCACGAATCGGGTATACTCCGCAAAAAGCAAATATGCAGATTAAATTGATACCTTATACGTGAGCCACTCCAAAGAAGGGACATAACTAGCATTAAAAAAGGTATGCTAAACGAAAACTAAAAAGTAACACAATATTGCTTTTCTAACGACATAATCACTAAGGCGATGCATTAACATCGCCTTAGTGAAATTATCAGCTTGGAAAGTACTTTCGGGCTAATTCAGCAACTTCAGCATTGAATGCATTTAAGCGCTCTTCGTATGGCATATCCATAATATTAGATTCAAAAGATATCGTTTGCTCAATCATACCAGCTGAAATAGTAATATTAGTCATACGATCAACAATAATAAAACCACCTGTACCTTTTGACTTTTTATATTCATCAAATACGACAGGGCTATTTAATTTAATAGTCACTAAACCAACCTCGTTTAGCGCTAACGCATCTGAGTCTTTGCTTTGCATAGTGTTCACATCAACTTGATGCTCGATTGAGGTAACACGACCAAAGGTAGACTTAGTACCCACTTTAAATAAATACTCTTTATTTACTTGTAAAGAGTCTTCAGCCATCCAGACAAGTTGCGCGGTAAAAGTACTAGAAACTTTAGCAGTTTCACCATTAATGATGGTATCGCCACGGGAGATATCGATCTCATCTTGTAAAGTTAAGGTAATCGCCTCACCTTCAACTGCAAATTCAGCATCACCCTCAGGTGTAATGATTGATTTTACCGTACTGGTTTTGCCTGATGGTAATGTCGTTATTGCATCACCCACCATAATTTCACCAGCTGCTACCGTGCCACAAAAGCCACGAAAATCTAAATTAGGTCGATTAACATATTGAACGGGCATTCTAAAGCCATCAACACGAGCACGATCATTAATCTTAATTGATTCTAATTTTTCAATGAAGGTTTCACCTGTATACCAAGGTGTATGCTGGCTACGGTCAACAACGTTATCACCCATTAAGGCTGATAATGGTACATAGTGAACATCTTCAATCCCCAGCTGCTGGGCTAGCTTTGAATAATCAGCTTTAATATTTTCAAATACAGACTCTTCAAAGTTCATCAAATCCATTTTGTTAACAGCCACAATAACGTTCTTAATACCCAGTAAACTAATAATGTAACTATGACGACGTGTTTGTGTTTGAATGCCCTTACGGGCATCAATCAAAATAATGGCTAAATCACAGGTAGATGCACCGGTTGCCATATTACGTGTGTATTGCTCGTGCCCTGGACAATCGGCAATAATAAACTTGCGTTTATCTGTAGAAAAATAGCGATATGCGACGTCAATGGTAATGCCCTGCTCTCGTTCTGACTGCAAGCCATCAACCAATAACGCCAAGTCAAATTCTTGATTGGTGGTGTTAAATTTTTGTGAATCTTTTTTAATTGACGCCAATTGATCTTCAAAAATTAATTTTGAGTCGTGTAATAATCGACCAATTAATGTTGATTTACCATCATCAACATTTCCGCAGGTTAAGAAGCGTAATATGTCTTTTTCTTCATGTTGCTTTAAATATGCAAGAATATCGTCTTCGATTAAATTTGATGCATGTGCCATAAATAATTCCTTATTAAAACTCTATTGTTGAGTAAAAATTAGAAGTAGCCTTCCATTTTTTTCTTTTCCATCGATCCTGAAGAGTCATGGTCAATGGCACGACCTTGGCGCTCAGATGTGGTCGTCAACAACATTTCTTGAATAATTTCTGGCAAGGTAGTCGCTTGAGATTCAACAGCTCCAGTTAATGGGTAGCAGCCTAGCGTTCTAAAGCGTACCATTTTTTCTTCAATTTTTTCATCTTCGCCAATTGGCATTCGCTCATCATCAACCATAATCAGCATGCCATCACGGTCAACCACTGGGCGCGGTGCTGAATAATACAAAGGCACAATTTCTATTTGCTCTTTATAAATATACTGCCAAATATCTAGCTCGGTCCAATTTGATAAAGGGAATACTCGAATACTTTCACCTTTGTTAATTCGACCGTTATAGATATTCCAAAGTTCTGGGCGTTGGTTTTTAGGGTCCCAGCGGTGATTTTCATCACGGAATGAGTACACACGCTCTTTAGCACGGGACTTTTCTTCATCACGGCGGGCCCCACCAAATGCGGCATCAAAACCATGCTTATCAAGTGCTTGTTTTAAACCCTGTGTTTTCATGATATCGGTATGCACTGATGAGCCATGGGTAAATGGGCCAACCCCCTGCTTAACACCCTCTTCATTAATATGTACGATTAAGTCCATACCTACTTTTTTAGCCATCTCATCGCGGAATGAGATCATCTCTTTAAATTTCCAAGTGGTATCAACATGCATCAAAGGAAACGGAGGCTTGCCTGGTAAAAATGCTTTAGCCGCTAAATGCAGCATCACGGCAGAATCTTTACCCACAGAATACAGCATCACTGGATTTTCAAATTCAGCGGCTACTTCACGGATAATATGAATACTTTCAGCTTCAAGTTGTTGCAAATGCGTTAGTCGTTTTTTTGAGATTTTCATTATTCGTCCTTAATACCTAATTAACGGCTTAAATCTTTAAATGTATCAGCCCATTGATCACTGACTTGGGCACACACAATAAAATACGGATTTAATAGATCGTCTTTTTGGCCATACGTTAACGGTGCTAGATCAAGCCCTTCTTCAAAAATCAGGACTTTGCCACCTGCAATTTCAACCACAGCCTGTGCCGCCCCGGTATCCCATTCACAAGTAGGCGCTAAACGCGGGTACAAGTGTGCAGCGCCTTCGGCAACTAAGCACAGCTTTAATGAGCTACCCATGGATACGGTTTCAACATCACCTAGTTTATCTGTAAATTTTTGCAAAGAATCGGCACCATGACGACGAGAACCCACTACATTCCAAACTTCACCTTGCTTAGGTTCAGTCGCCACTTGTATTTGCTTTGCTACGTCTAAACCGTCTTGACGAAATGCCCCAACACCTTGCGCTGCAAAATAAAAACGGTTTAATGGTGGGCAGTACACAACGCCCAGAATCGCTTTACCGTTCTCAATTAATGCAATGTTTACTGTAAATTCATCATTTTTATTAATAAATTCTTTAGTGCCATCTAAAGGGTCAATTAACCAATATTTATTCCACTGCTTACGATCAGCCCATGTAATACCATCTTCCTCACCAGACTCTTCTGACAAACACGGTAAATCACTAATAGATTTTAAGCCATCAATGATAATGTCATGGGCGGCAAGATCAGCCTCGGTTAATGGGCTTTTGTCGTCTTTTTCATATTGCGCATAATCAGTTTTATAAATTGCCATAATGGCATCACCCGCTTGGGCTGCAATATCTTTTACTTGATTTAACAGCACTTGCATTAGCTTAACTCCATAGCGGCGCTAGAAGATTCAGCTGGTTTTAAATAACCACGCTCTTCTAAATAGCTGATGACAATATCAGCGGCATCATGCACTGTGATGTTTACATTTTTAATAGTAATTTCAGCCGCATCTGGTTTTTCGTAGGGTGAATCAATACCTGTGAAATCTTTAATTTCACCTGCACGGGCTTTTTTATATAAGCCTTTCGGGTCACGCTTTTCACACTCTTCAATTGGGGTATCAATATATACTTCGATGAACTCACCCTCTTTTAGCATGGCGCGAACACTTTCACGGTTTTGTTTAAATGGTGATATAAATGCGGTTAACACAATTAAACCGGCATCCACCATTAAATTGGCCACTTCACCTACACGGCGAATATTCTCATTACGATCGGCTTCACTAAACCCTAAATCGCCACATAAACGATGGCGTACATTATCACCATCCATTAAGTAGGTATGTTGTAAACGCTCGGCCAATTTACTTTCCACGGCACCGGCAATGGTTGACTTACCTGAACCACTTAAGCCAGTAAACCATAACAAACAAGGGCGCTGTTTTTTCATATAAGAGCGAATTGATTTATCTACCGGGTGTTCGTGCCAAACGATATTTTCTTTCATGTTATCCATCACTTAAAGGTTTAAAAAATTAATTATAAAGGCCAGATTATTGGAATAATGGTGAGCGCTATAACCGCCACAATGACACTAAGTGGTGCACCCACTTTAAAATAATCACTAAACTTATAGCCTCCAGGGCCCATGACCATTAAATTGGTTTGATAGCCAGTTGGGGTTATAAAACTGGCGGATGCGGCAATCATCACTGCCACCGCAAACGGTACAGGGTTTAAACCAAGAGGCTCTGCCGCTGATAATGCAATTGGCAACATAATAACTGCAGCCGCATTATTACTAATCAACTCCGTCATACAAACCGTAAATACATACACACTGATTAATAAAATAATGGGATTGTCAGTAAGAAATAAAATATTACTGGCAATATGGTTTGCCAAACCAGAGTCTTGCACCGCACCACCAATACCTAATGCACATGCAATTATTAATAAAACGGAAAAATCAATGGTTTTACTGGCATCTTCAAAGTTAATACATCGCCCTGCAACCATCACCACAGCTGCCACAATGGACGCTTGAAATATACTGACCAAGCCCAATGCTGTTACCGCTACCATGACTAAAAAAACACACAATGCAAAATTCGCTTTTTTAGTATCAGTTTGATCTGTTTCAGCAAACTTACTCACCAGTAAGAAGTCTTTACTGTTACGATAACGAAATAAAAAACCCTTTTGCGCCTCTATTAATAATGTATCACCCGGCTGTAAACTGATATCACCTAAGCGGCCGCGTAAACGGGCACCATGCCTTGAAACACTTAACACCACTGCACTATAGCGGTGGCGGAAACGCGCCTCTTTAATAGTTTTACCAATCATTGGGTTTGATGGTGATAACACTGCTTCAAATAAACGCCTATCACCTCGATCACCCTCTAGTTTAAAACGATGATCATCGGCTATGACTAACCCTTGGAAATTACGTAACTCTAAAACCGATTCAGGGCTACCGGCAAATATTAAACGGTCCCCTGTATTTAAAACAGTACGAGGTCGTACGGCAGAAAGCACTTGATTATCACGCTCTAATTCAACCAAGAATAAACCGGGTAAATTTCTAAGGCCTGCATCAATAATGGTTTTACCGGCAAGTTCGCTGCCCTCTTGAATGAGCATTTCAACCATGTATTCACGCACATGGTCAAACTGCTCACCAGAGCCTTCACGTTTTGGTAATAAGTGATGGGCAACAAAACGTAAATACAACCAACCTGCCATTACAAGTGGTATACCTACCCAAGCCAGTTCAAATAATGCAAATGAATAACTGTTTGCTTGCTGCATCATGCCATCTACCAACAAATTGGTGCTGGTACCAATTAACGTACAGGTACCACCCAAAATAGAGGCATAGCTAATGGGCAATAACCAACGAGATGGTGATATACCAAAGCGACGGGCATGGCCCTGCACCACACGGGTTAACATGGCCACCACTGGGCTGTTATTAACAAACGCACTTAAGGCAGAAGTAAATAACAATACGCGTTTTGGTACATACTCACCCTTTGGTTTGTGCATAATCAAACGAGCCACACCCTGTGTAGCGCCGGTATTCACCAATGCGCCCACTACGACATAAAGGGCAGCAAGCGTAATAAGAACAGGGTTAACTGCATAAGTTAATAAATAGTCACTATTTGGATAAAATATTAGCAAAGCTAAAAATGCAGCCAGAAATACCTTAGCAGGTGAAAACCGCCCACTGGCTAAAGCAAGTAGAACGATCACTAGCATCAAGAAAATTAAATAAGTGCTAATCAAGCTTGCACCTTAGGGTTCAATAGGTCTTCTTGTTTTATGGTCACTGGACTATTTTTGAGATCTCGTACATCGCTTTTAACCTTGACATGCAAGGTATCACCTACCTCTACATTAACTAGGGCTAAATTAAATCTATAACCACAATAACCATTGCGTTTGTTTTTAATTCCTTCACCGTGGTCTCGCCACTCTGTGGCTTCAGTAGAGTCAATCACCTTACCGTTTTTGATTAACTCTACAGTGACCGGTTCATCCCGATATACCCAGGCGGCCCAACCAAATATACAACCATTACGCACACCGCCAATCTGACCATGACTACGATTAATACGTGAAGCCTCTAAGTACTCAGATGGCTCAGGCTCAATAAAGTGTATAGCATCTTCTATTTGCTCTTGACTTGGCTGCAATTCACAAAAAGAAACGAGACTATTGATGAAATGATCTGGGTATTGCTTTACTTTTTCTACTGAGCAAAATAAAATCGGATGCGTATTTTTATTGAAAAATCGCATGACTTTTTGCTGGTGCATCAATGCCTCCGTCATTGATTTAACCGCATTACTCTTCATTGAAATACTGTTTCTAACACCTATTGCAAACGCATCACGTACCATTACGACAAAGATTGGGTTTCGTACTTCTTTTACCACTTTAGCTAAATAATTAATATTACTCGGTCGCTTCCAAGCCCAGACAGACTCTGCATTAAATCTTTCTATAATTGATCGATATCTTTTTTTATCAGCCTTTTCGAATGCATTACTTAAGTGTATATCCTCAAAAACAGGTGGCCCTGCTGAAAACATAGGCACACCTAGATGAAACAAAGCACCAGCAGCAATGGATGTACCACCGCGGGCTGACCCAACTACAATAACGGTTCGCTCAGCTGGTAAAGGTTTTTCCTTGTTTAACTGTAAACAGCCTTTATTAATTAGTGCATCAATACTCATTAACTACCTATTGAAAATTTTTCAGAACCGCGAGTTAAGTTAGGGTTATATGCAGGATCATGTTTAATCACATCCTGCCAGCGGGCAGCTAGGCGTGCCTTTTCCGCATCAAATCTAGCTTTCTTAATTTCACAAGTATCTTGGCCTCGAGTTTTTGACTCATAATGATACAACTCAGCAAACGGCGTATATAAATTACGATAACCAGCAGCCTGTACCCTTAAGCAAAAATCTACATCGTTATAGGCCACTTCAAAATTTTCATCAAAACCATCAACCTTATCAAAAACATCGCGACGCACCATAAGGCAAGCGGCTGTCACCGCACTCAAATTTTGTACCACTTGCGCACGGCAAAAATATCCACCCGCATATCGGCTAAGGCCTCTATGAGAGTGAGCTGCGTAGCCACCTAATCCTAAAATAACTCCAGCATGCTGGATCGTATCATCCGGATATAGCAGTTTAGCCCCCACACAACCGATATCTTTTCTTAATGCATGACTGAGCATTTCCTGTAACCAACCAATATGTATAGCTTGGGTATCATTATTTAACAAAAGTAACACTTCGCCACTGGCGGCATTTACCCCTGCGTTAATCAAACGGGAAAAATTAAAATCCCCATAATCTTCGATTACCTTAACGGTAAACGGCTTACCTTGTGATTTGATTGAATATACATTTTTTACGTATTTTAAATACTCTAGTGCGTCTAAATCGTCCGTGCCGTTATCAACAATGACTAACTCTAGTTTTTGGTATTGCGTGGTATTAATTAAGCTGTCAATACATGGTTTTAAAACATCTAAGCCATTACGAGTCGGTATTATAATTGAAACTATAGGGGTTAAATCTTGTGAGGGTAGCGCCCGTTTAATTTTGTAAAAATTATCCTGTAAATCGTGACAGGCTTTGGCATTCTCACCTGTTGAATCAAGGTAGTCTTGCACAGCCTTCAAACCTGCACGGGTTGCATAGCTTTTGTTTGAAGCATCACAGGCTGTTGACCCTTCAACCATTCGCCAATGATAAAGCACTTTGGGTATGTGGCGTACCTCTTCTGGTTGTAGTACTTTACTTGCTCGTAATGCAAGATCGTAATCTTGTGCACCTTCAAAGCCGATACGCATACCATTTAAGTCATTTAAGAATGAACGCTCATAACATGCTAAATGTGTAATATAGTTATGGCTTAACAAGAGATCTAAATTCCAGTCAGGTTTAAAATGTGGATTAACTCGCACTCCTTTCTCTGTCATTAAATCTTCGTCCGAATAGACGAGCTTTGCCTGCGGGTATTTTTTAATTTCAGAAGCTAACTCATTTAAAGCATATGGTGACAACAGGTCATCATGATCTAGAAATAAAACGTAATCGCCCTTGGCTTGATTAATACCTTCGTTGGTAGCTTTACATATGTGTCCGTTGTAAGCTCGCTTAACAACATTAATACGTGGATCCAGCTGTTCAATCGACTTCAGTGAATTCAGCGTAGCGATAGATGTAGATGCATCATCCACTAGAATCAGCTGCCAATTTGAATAGGTTTGATTGAGTACTGATTCAACCAGTTCACTCAACCACATTGGTTTACTATTAAAAACTGGCACGATGATTGAAATCCTAATATCGGACTCAATCACTGCACTATTAAAAAGGGATGGCTCTTTGTTTTTTATCCAAGCCTGATATGTGACAGAGCTATCAGATTCATTGAATAGTTGATTATAACTATCCCAACTTACATCTTTAGTCCCAGAAGTATTAACTGTATCGATATCGGCAAATAACCTGTTATTGTGCAATTTTTTTTCAATATGCTTTTTTGCATAAGTAAGGTTTAAGGGCACGAATTTAAGCTGAATATCAGTAAGCGCTACAATCTCACTTGCACAAGTTAAATATAAGTTTTCAACTGAAGCTGGAAAATGAACGACGCGCTTTGAATTAACTCCTGGCTTTACAAGAAGAGAGTAAATGGACCTTTCGTGATCATTTTTCTTATAGGTGACATGTAAATGTAGCAAACTGGGTCTATTCTCATCACCGGCCTGTAGCTCCAGCATATAGTAACCCTTAAGCGGGGTCACACTAAACGACTCGTCAAGATTATACCGATACAGCTTATCTTCCGTATCTGCAATATAACCATAATGCTTTGCAACCGGCTTACATCTATAAACCGGCTTATAGAACCAGCGTAATATTGCATTCATACTCTCGACAACCTAACTGAGAAACATAGTTTAGTTATAACCCTTTGGGTTTCTTGATTGCCAAGCCCAAGAGTCGCGTACCATATCATTTATAGTTAATTGTGTTGTCCAGCCCAGTAGTTTTTCAGCTTTAGTGGCATCCGCCCAGTATGCGGCTAAATCACCTTCACGGCGTGGTTTGATCACATAAGGAATTTTCACTTGGTTGACATCTTCAAACGCTTTTACAAGCTGTAATACTGAATAACCATGGCCTGCACCAAGATTTATTGCCTCATATCCTTTATGGTTATTTAAATATTCTATGGCTTTGACATGGCCCTCGGCTAAATCCATCACGTGGATATAGTCGCGTACACCCGTGCCGTCAACTGTATCGTAATCGTCACCAAATACACCTAGCTCGGCTAATTCACCTACGGCCACTTTAGTTATATAAGGCATCAAATTATTAGGGATGCCTTTAGGGTCTTCACCCAACTTACCTGACGGATGCGCACCAATGGGATTAAAATAACGTAAAGCCACCATGGAAAACTGAGAGTCCGACTTACATAAGTCTGCCATCATATCTTCCATCATGGATTTGGTTTGACCATAAGGGTTAAACGGTAGTTTGCGGTGCTCTTCTGTGTAAGGGTTAAACACAGGTTCACCATAAACTGTGGCTGATGACGAAAACACCAATTTATGTACCGCTTGCTCTTTCATCACCTCAAGTAAATTGATACTACCCGCGACATTATTGCGATAATACATTAATGGGTTGGTGGCTGACTCACCCACAGCTTTATAACCGGCAAAATGCACAACCGAGTCTATTTTATTGACCGAAAATATCTGCGTTAATTGAGATTTATCGCGTAAATCTGCCTCAATAAAATTAGGTTTCACTCCGGTTACTTGCTCAATAGCATCTAATACTTTGAGGGAGCTATTTTCTAAATTATCTAACAATAAAACATCCAAACCCTGTTGTAAGGCTTGCACACAAAAGTGGCTACCAATAAAGCCAGTAGCACCGGTTACTAAAATGGTCATTCATTCACCTGCTTTGCTTTTTTGTGCTGTTCAAGTAATTGCGCCATGGCAGCCAACATATCACCAGCAACCTCTTTATGGCGCAAACCATATTCTAAATTAGCGAGCATATAGCCTGATTTACTATCACAGTCGTGTCATTTTCATTGATATACTGAAAGTTCATTTATATAAAAGCAATTAAGCCTTGAAGTGGATTTAAAATATTAATCAAAAAAATCAGATATTTACTTACACTAATGAATACAGTACGAATAGTATAAATATTTAAGCAATTATAAAATCTTCATACTAATTCTTATATTGTTTAAATAATAAGTTATATATTCGAGCGTACTACTCGTTACCAGATAATCTTAGATGTGTCGAAGTCAGCCCTATGACCTATATTAACATTTCTTTTTATTGCTTTACGCTCACCCACTTCGACAAATTCCCAGCTTGCTATAGGGTTTACCAATTTATCAGGATTAAAAAAAACATCTGCTTGGTGGACACTCGCACCTATTGGAATAGTATGATACACAATACTTTTTCTGGTTCGAACGCTATCTTTAAGCTGTCCGCCTCCATGCGGAAATAATGGATGCCAAACAATCACGTCCCCTTTATTCATTTCGATCTGCGTTTTTTCTAAACCAGCCTCAACACATCTCTGCATTAATTTCTCTTGATACTCTTCCCATAACTGCTTATCAATTGCTCCTATAGAATCATACTTTCTATTTAGTTCCTTAGCAAAATCCCCTCGATTTCGGTCAATAAGCTTATGCCCACCAGGCACGCCCATAAGTGCACCATTTTCTTTGGTAGAGTCTTCTAAAGCAACCCACATCCCGAAGTAATGATTGCTTGGGTTAGTCCAAAAATAGGGAATATCGCGATGAATGGGTTGCGACGTTCCCTTCTCAAATAGTAGGCTAGTATAAAGGACTGTTTCTTCTTGGAATATTATGTCTTGAAATTTTAAAGCATTAGACGATGAAAATAATTCACATAAGGCCTTTGATTTCTCATGGAAATTTATCATTCGAGGTAAGCAACCCTGTGAATCATAGAACCCCTTCAAGTAAAGATCGTTTCTCTCTTTCCATGCATCAAACCAACTCACAGCTGACTCTATAAGACCTTTAGAATCATCCTCAAAAATTACATATCCCTTGAGGCAGAACTCGTTTATTTTATTTTTCCAGTAATCACTTAATTCAGTATATTTGGTATCCGATTGGTAATCCTTTTCATCTACCCACAATTCCCTTTCAACTACTTTTTCCATTACTCTATTACCTTATACATTACTTTAAATTCTTCCAAGTCCCGCTTATACAATTGACAAGCAATTTCAGACTTACTCTTAGACAAAACATTTAGCTTTGAATAGGGCTTAGCTTCTTTTGATATAGCCAATAGATTACCAATAAAGATGCTTCGCCTTTCAAAGTAATTTTTATCATTTAAATTTACCTCATCAAAATTAGCTATCAATGAAATAAACTCAGGAAGTAAAGATTCATTCACATCTTTAGCAGCATTTACAGAATTAAAATCAATATTGACACCTAAGTAATCAAAAAAACATTGAATTAAATCATTTTTAATTGAATCATAATTAAAAATTGTAATTTCAACATCAGGGTCATTTCCCCATCTTTTTATACTTCGCCCTAGACGTACACTTGAAATATTCCGATCATAGTAAGCATCACCACTCTCTCCATGCTTCAAACCATAACCTGTTTTTAGCGCTTGAAGATATGATGAATGAATCAAATTACTATACGCCCTTACAACGAATAAAATTTCAACTGAAAATCCTGCACTCTTTATTGATGATATTAAAAACTCAATATGATCATCAGAGGCGTAGCATAAAAACTCCGAAGAAATTAAATATGACTTTGCATGATCAAGTTGAGAAATCTTATTACAATTACTAACAAAATCATCTTTATTAAAAGAAGGATAGTTATCAGACAGCAAGTTATGAACATCACCCTTCAACCCATAAGGAAAGTACTCTAAACTTTCATTTGAGTTAAAGAGTGCCTCAAATGCAACTTTCTGTATTGCACTGGTTCCTGTTTTACCCATACCAGGATGAATATATATTTTTTTACTCAAGACTTAGAAACCTCATGCGAAAACCTTCTGATTGAACAAGTAGTAATAAACACCTCTCCACTGCATGCATCACAGTTTCATCTACTTGACCTTTCTCTTCAGGAAAATCACTCATATCCCACGGCTTACTCAAGAGAGCGTTTAAGCTAGCAGGCCTAAACCAAAACATCGATCCAGCAGGGAAATCTGGTAACTCATCAGGACAATCAAGCCCTAAAGACGACATAAAGTCTTGACAAGTTTTTTTATTACTACCCCAATCAATAAAAGGTTTTATGGCCTCTGAGTATTCTGGGTATTGAATCCCAAGATATTCATCCTCTTCAAAGTTTTTCAAAATCGTTTTTATTTGTTTCTCACTACCCAATAATCGTTCATATAAATAACCTCTCCAATTATCTATCCCACCCGCATGTAAACTTTTCTTTGAATGAATTTTGCAGATATATTTATATCTATGATAGCTTTCCACATGATTAAGCAAGAACGGGGCAATATCTCGGCCTTTATTCAACACCACAGTGATATCCACTAATTTGTCAGGAAAGGCCTCATTGATTTTTTTAGAAACAGCTTCATAACTTGATTCAACACAAGTAATTAATAAATCAAAATCAACAGGGATATTTTTGATATTATCTATAATCTCATCAATTAGATCTTCATAAAAAATATGTGCTAGAACAGCTATTTCGGGTGAATTTTTATTCGAAGATTTAAATCTAGCTACTGAGTTTGCGTATGCATGGCCATAATGTGCATCTGGTTCAAGGTAGGTTCCTTCAGCCCATTCATTCCATGCGTTTACAAACACTAAACGATCCTGTTTTAAGCGTTTTTCCGTGTCATAAATCTTGCTAATACCATTGAGCCAACGTTCTGTACGTGCAGGGGTTGAATTGACAAAAAAGCTGGCTCTTTCATTTCGACGGGCAGTGTTATCCCATGCCATAGTCACACCTTTATATACGGTGTATCCCTCATCTTTTTTATTTAAACCATTTGAAACCATTCCATTATAGTCATGAACAGAGCCGGTGAATGAGCCATTAAAGTTCATATATTGTGATACATTCTGACTACCTACGCGATGAGGAGGAAATTCAACCGCTGCATCAAAGCCATACTCATTAGGGTCAACATCATCAAACTGCACCATAACCACATGAATATCACCCACACCATTTCTTAAACACCATTTCCTCCATCGTTTCAATGTCGCTTTCATGTCAGGAAATAATGAAGGGCGATAAATTATCATCAATGGCCTTCCATTTACTTTTGTATATCTTGCATCCTTAAAGTATTTTGAGACATGCGAAATGAAATCGATATCATCTTTATCGCTATAAGTTTGCTCAATAAGGATATCTTTTTCCATTCCATCCCATGCTTTAGTCCAATTTTCGTTAGCCCAACAAATGCAATATTCTGTGTCTATACTAGGGTCTTTATATATTGTTTCTAACGGTGTCTCCATGAGAATCTTTCCATTGAACCAATAATAATAAAAACAAAACGAATCAACCCCAATCTGTTTAGCTAGCTCGACTTGTTCCACAATATTTTCTTTAATTCTTAAATCATAATATCCTAAATCTGTAGGATACCGAGGCTGCAACTGATTAACCGCTAAAGGTTTGGCCTTAGTAACATTTGTCCATTCAGTAAACCCTTTACCCCACCATTCGTTATTTTCTTTAAAAGGATGAAACTGTGGAAGGTAGTATGCAATTACTTTATCGTTTGAATTCTCTAAAGTGGAAGGTAGTAAATTTTCAAATTCGTTAGTCTTTGCCAACTCAAAAGATGTTAAACATGAGTTTGATACCACTAACTTAGAGTCACTTTTTATTTTTAAAGGTCTACCTTCGGATATTCCGTATTGCACATAATGACCAAATAAAAGCCCATCAAAATCAACCAAATCTGAATTAGCTTCTCGGTAATCCCTTGGAGAAAAGTAATCATTAGGATTGCGACCCTCCTTCTCTCCAAATTCAATATAGTGGCTTAACGGATTAACCTTAGCCTCTTTAACATCATCATTATGAGAATAATAATACTCAGAATTAAAAAACGAACTTGGGTTATACCCCTTAACCCCACCAACCAAAATAAAATGTTTCAGAGCATCAACCTCAAGACCATATTCTTTCAAATATTTATTATAATAATACTTTTCATCCCATAATCCTGATGCGATTACTTTGCGCTCTATATTTTCAATATTATAACCTGAATTGCACAAGGTCACTTTATTGAAGTACTCATCTTCTGTTAACTCTACAGTAAAACACGGTAAACTTAATTTCGATTCTGGAAGTACATCAATTTTAATAATTTTCCTATTTAAAAATGAAATAGGCAAAGCACTTAAACTTATTGAAAACCCTAAAAAACCTCCATTTCCAATAGAGATTAAGTCTTGACGAAACTTATTAGCTAAAATATCCATAGCTTTAACACCATCAATAAATATTTCAGCTTTTGCAGGATTTCCATTAGGAGATGCAAACCAACCAGTTAAATAACCTGCATCATTTTCATCTACATTACCTTTACCTTTTTTTGATACGTGTATCTTTGACGATTTTTTCTCTTTAAATATTCTCTTTAGCATATCACTATCTTCCAGATGGTTTCGTTGGTTCTGCAATATTAATTATCACTTAACTATTTAACAAAACACTCCACCAGTCCTCTCTATTCAAATACCATGTAACTGTTTTACGAATACCAGTTTCAAAACTTTCAGCTGGTTTATAACCCAATTCGTCATTTGATTTGGTTGGGTTAATGGCATAACGCTGGTCATGCCCTGCACGGTCGGTCACGAATGTAATTAGTTCTTGCGATTTACCGGCTAGGGCTTTGCATGCTTGTGGGTATTTTTGTGCAAGTTCTGGGTTGTTTGCGAACTCCTCATTCATTAATTCACAAATTAAGTTCACGATATCAATATTGGCCCATTCGTTTATGCCACCAATGTTATAGCACTCCCCTAGACGGCCTTTTTGTAATACTAAATCAATGCCACGGGCGTGGTCGGTTACATATAACCAATCACGGATTTGTTTGCCGTTACCATAAATGGGTAGTGGCTTATCAAATAAAATATTGGTTAGTACCAATGGGATTAACTTCTCTGGGAAATGATACGGGCCATAATTGTTTGAGCAGTTAGAGGTGGTCGTCTCTAAGCCATAGGTGTGGTGATAGGCACGTACAAGATGGTCCGACGCTGCCTTACTGGCACTGTAAGGTGAGCTGGGTGCGTATTGGGTTTGTTCTGTGAAGGCTGGATCTTGCGGGCCTAAGTCACCGTATACTTCATCTGTGCTTACATGATGAAAGCGGTGCTCTAATGGTGCTTCGCCTTTTGCTTTTGGTGCGTCTATCCAACATTTTTTGGCAGCTTTTAATAAGCTGTGGGTGCCAATGATGTTGGTTTCAATAAACGCATCTGGGCCATCTATTGACCGGTCAACGTGGGATTCAGCCGCAAAGTGCACAATGGTATTGATGTGATGTTCTTTTATTAACATTTCAACCAATGGGGTATCGCAAATATTACCGTGGCAAAAAACAAAGTTAGGGTTGTCTTTTACAGGGTTTAGACTTTCTAAATTACCGGCATAGGTTAGGGCGTCTAATACCACTACTTTGTCTTGCGGGTAGGTGGCTAGCCAGTAGTGCACAAAGTTTGCACCGATGAATCCGGCACCGCCGGTTACTAATAGTGTTTTCATTTTATTGCTCATATCTTTTTGTGGGAGGGCGCTTGCGC
>JABXIM010000234.1 GCA_013373085.1 Oceanospirillaceae bacterium
GTTTACGAGATCAAGTCGAAGTTTGAACCTTCAAATGAAGTAATTGAAGTGGAAACCTACGAAGACCACCGCATGGCCATGGCCTTTGCTCCACTATTAACCCAACAGAGCATTAATATTAAAGACCCTTCAGTCGTGAATAAATCTTACCCAAGCTTTTGGGAGCATGTAGAGCTGGTGACGGACCTTTAGTAGACTTTAATAATCATCTACTTAAAACCGTTTAATTCAATAGTACCTAATTGAAATCTATCTTCACTTTCTTGATCTTTTAAGGGCACCAATAACTTGTCCTTAGTTACAAGTACTGTAGCATCAAAATTAGCTGGATACTCACCCTCCCAAAGTATATCAAACTCCTCATCAAAAATGGTTAAAACATGATTGCCAAACCTTTTAACCATTAGACTCTTTTCACCCTGAGTATCCTTTACTTTGCTTACTCTATAGTACAACTTCCTATAAGGGTCCCAAATAGGTTGAAAATGCTGAACTGAGTTAATACTATAAGAGGTACCTTTCATTGAAGCCTCAATGTTTTCCAAGCTAACTCCCTTAAACCCCTCTAGTGGTTTCGCAAAACCATCAGACAATGACCCGGCAGTCACAACTTGTTTTTTTAGTTTGTTTGAAGAGAGATTAAAAACAAAAATTTCAGGTGAAGCAGGAAAGGAATAAACTATTTCACTTCCATTCCACAGAGTTTGTATATCGTACAAATAAGGTATTTGAGTACCATTCTCTCTTAAATACTCGGAATAGAAAACAGGAAGTTCTTCATAAGTATTGTTCCTTAAGTCAACCCAACCTCCCAATTCATTTGAGAAATATTCAGCTTGAAAGTCATTGAGAGTCAGACTGTATTTTGGAAGAAACACTCTGTCTTTTTCATGGTCATATGCAAGCGTATTTTCAAGCCCAATCAAAAGACCAAAAGTATTCTTGACTACTAATTGAAAATCTTGATAATCGAATCCGGCTATTGGGTTGAACTGTATGTCGAATAGGTCGTGCCTTGAAACAACCGTAAACTCATTTGTAGATTCATTAACCTTCACCTTAATGAGTTCATTTTTAGTAAGTACTAAGGCATTCGATAAGTCAATCATTATTAAGTTTCTCAAATCACCAATAGCATTAGGGCCTTCGCTAAGTAGCTTAATTTGTTTTATAGGAATCATATTATCTGCATCATATAAATCAACCGTCCTGCTGGGCAAATTATATCCTGCCAGATACTTCTCTCCAACAGAACTCAGGCAGCAGCTTCTGTTGTAATCATTCACAAAAAAGCCATCTATTTCAAGAGATACTTCCTTAAACTCTACTTCTACTTTACTGATATTATAACTGTCCTTTTTACCACAGCAACATAGAGCCATAAGAGAAAGCATGAAAACTGAGTGTATCTTCATAAGAGGGTGTTTATAAGTAACTGTGACTATTGGAATAATATTTCTGGAATAACATCAGTCCTTAATCAATTCTAATTTAAACAACTTAAAGCTAAATGAGTCTTCCTTATTTAGCTCATTCTTCGGGTGATTCACCGAGATATATAAGCCTTTTGGCCCCACAAATACATTATTCGAGGCATATTTTTGGCCATCGTTTCCAAACAAGGTCTCGCCAATTACCTCCAGTTCAGAATTGAGTACCATTACAGAGAACTCTTCAGGAAACAATGTCATCTCTCGGAAATCCTGATCTGACTCAAACTCCTTCTTTGGATAACAGAAACGATAATAGACATCTCTAAACTGATCATAAATAAGGCTTCCATAATGAGCTGCAGTCGCAAAGTATATCCTTCTGTCGTTTGGATTAGCAGTTTCTGGTAAATCTTCAAATTCCTGACTTAGATACTTGCTCTTAGCCGGTTTCTTATCCAATGGATCTTGAAATGATTCTCCATAATAGACATTATGATCTCCATAGAAGGAAAATACAAAACGATTGTTATCCAGAGCACTACTGAATTCATAGTGCCTTTTGCCCTCAGCCCAATAGTCATCAGGAAAAGTAAAGGCTGAAAACTCAATCTCTCCACTAGCCAGATCAACTCTATACATTAATGGTTTGGTTGATAGTTCTTCGTTTCCAAGCATCAAGTAGTTTCCGCCAAAGAAGGTTTTGGTGTACAAATAATTATCCTTCAAAAATGGGATAGACCTGAAGTATTTAGTCTCAGAGAGAATCGAGGAATATTCATCCGGCTTCTTGTATTTAATCTTGCCCAACCTTGAATCGTTAAGGTTAGATTGAAAAATAGAATTGCTAAACGGCTGAAAAATCAGCAGACTATCGAGCCCCAAAATAGCTCCAGCCATCAGAGTTCCTACTCCATTGGGCCCTTCGGTATTATAGGCTACCTTTTGAACTAGTACGCCCTCTTCAATTGAGTATAGTTCTAATTCATTGGCCGTAGGGTCAACTGAAAACAGAAGACCAGAGTTCGATTCTTCATCAAAGTAGTAATCAAGCCATTCGCTAATATTAGAGGTAAGACTATCTAATTGGATTCTCAAGATTGAGTCCGAAGCCTTTAATGCATACTCACCGGAGGACTCATTTGAATTGCACGAAACAAGACTAACTCCCAACAAGGCCAATAACCAGATTCCGAAATTTCTCATCATTCTTCAAAATCAATTTTAATTGCATATGCTAAATAGAGAACAACACTCATAATAACTAGTTTTTTAGTCATGGATTGACTAATCATAAAGTCTTTAAAGGCATACATATCTTTTTCTAAATTGAATCAATTCCAGCTTAGTGGCGTTAGCCACTCGTTACCTTTGATTTATGGCGAAAAAGAAAAAACTCAA
>JABXIM010000162.1 GCA_013373085.1 Oceanospirillaceae bacterium
ATCTGCACGCCGCCCACGGTAATGACCGGCAGCATGGTGTTCTTCAGCGCGTGCAGGAAATAGATGCGACGCGGGGCCAGGCCCTTGGCCCAGGCAAACTTGACGTATTCGGACTGCAGCACCTCCATCATCTCGGCGCGGATCAGGCGGATGAACAGCGGCAGCATGATCGAGGCCAGCGAGATGCACGGCAGCACCAGGTGCGCCAGGCCGTCTGCGGTGAAGAAGCCACTGTCCCAGAAGCCGAACACCTCGGTGGTGTCGCCGCGGCCGAACGAGGGCATCCAGCCCATCTCGATGGAGAAGAAGTAGATCAGGCCGATGGCGGTCAGGAACACCGGTACCGAGATGCCGATGATACTGAAGCCCATGACGGCTCGGGAAAAGAAGCTGTTGGGCTTGATCGCCGAGTAGACCCCGAGCGGCACTGACAGCAGCACGATGATCAGAGTGGCGCCGAACACCAGCTCCAGGGTAGCCGGCAGCTTATTGAGAATGACCTCGAGCGCCGGTTCCTTGAAGAAGTAAGAGGTGCCGAGATCGCCCTGCAGGGCATTCTTGGCGAAACGTGCATACTGCACCAGGAAGGGATCGTTTAGCCCCATTTCGTCACGCAGCGCCTGGCGCTCAGCTTCCGAAACGGACTGGCCCACCAGCTCGCGCAGCGGGTCGCCGAGGTTGTCCTGTATCGAAAAGCTCACCAGGCTGATGATGAACATCACAACGATGGCCTGCACGACGCGTTTGATCAGAAAAGCAATCATAACTAACGACCTCGAGCCTTATCCCGATCCGGGAGCGGCTCTGGTTTGGAGAGAATGGACGGCCTCGTGAGCCGTCCTGAAGACTCGTTGAAAACAGGGGTGGCCGGCGGGGCCGCCGGCCGGATCCCGATTACTCGGTGACGACCAGGTCACCCAGGTACGGGAAGTTCATCACGTTGAGCACCGGCGCGATATCGACCTTCTTGCCCGCGGCCCAGGCCAGGTTCTGCCAGTGCAACGGTACGAAGGCGGCATCGTCGTACAGCATCTGCTCGACCTGTTGCATGATCTCGGCACGCTTCTGGGTATCGGTCTCGACGTTGGCCTGCGCCACCAGCTTGTCGATCTCCGGGTTGCAGTAGTTGCCGCTGTTGTACTGACCGGCACCGGTGTCGGCGTTCGGGCAGTTGGTCAGGAACTCGAAGAAGTTGTTGGAGTCCTCGGTGTCGGCGTGCCAGCCGATCATCATGATGTCCGCTTCACGGGCATCGAATGCCGGCCAGTACTGCGCCTTCGGCACGGTCTTGAGGTCGACCTTGATGTTGATTCGCGCCAGCATCGATGCCACCGCCTGGGCGATCTTGGCATCGTTCACGTAGCGGTTGTTCGGCGCCATCATGGTGACGCTGAAGCCGTCCTCGTAACCTGCATCCTTCATCAGCTGCTTGGCCTTTTCGAGGTCGTAACGCGGCTTCAGGTTCGGGTTGTGACCGAGGTAGCCTTCCGGGCTCAGCTGCGCCGCGGTGGTGGCAAAGCCCTTCATGATCTTGTCGACGATGCCCTGCTGGTTGATGGCATAGTTCACCGCCTGACGCACGCGCTGATCCTTGAACGCCTCGACGCGATTCTGGTTGAGCTGGAAGGTAATGATGCGGGTACCGCCCATGGTCACCAGATTGGTATTGTCGCTCTTCTCGATGCGGTCGAGGTCGGTCGGCGGTACCGGTGCGATGAAGTCGACGTCACCGGACAGCAGCGCGGCGACGCGGGTCGGCGCTTCCTTGATCGGCGTCAGCACGATGGTGTCGACGTTGCCCGGGGACTGCGCGTCCCAGTACTGCGGGTTACGGGTGAACTCGACGCGCACGCCCTGCTCGCGACTGCTGACGGTATACGGACCCGTGCCGGACAGGTGGCTCGAGGCGAAGGAGTTGCCATGCTTGACCAGCAGGTCCTTCGGGTTGCCGTTTTCGTCGGTACCGCTGTAGAAGACACTGTCCATCGGGAACAGATAGGTGGCGTTGTTCAGCACCAGCGGGAAGGGCTCGTTGGTCACCAGATCGACGGTGTAGTCGTCGATGGCCTTCACTTCCTTGAACGGTGCGAAGATGCTCTTGAAGTCCGCGGAGTCCTTCAGGCGGTTGAAGGTAAAGACCACGTCCTTGGCGGTCATCTCGTTGCCGCTATGGAACTTCACGCCCTGGCGCAGATGGAAGCGCATGGTCAGGTCGTCGACGCGCTCCCAGCTTTCGGCCAGGCGCGGCTCGAAGGTCAGATCCTTGGTCCAGCGCACCAGCGGGTCGAAGGTCATGTGGGACAGCTGCAGGGTACCGCCGGACAGCTGCTCATGCGGATCCAGGGATACCGGGTCCGCGTCGTAGGCCATCTTGAGTGTTGCGGCCTGAGCGCTCATAAGGCCCATGCTGAGCATGGCGCCGGCGAGAACAGAAAGGGTCTTCTTCATCGTGAGTCCTGCTGTTGTTGTTGTAAGAACAGCGACAAGACTAAGCGATCGCCCGCAGTCGACCAATCGAAATACTAAGTAGCCCTATACGCGATACGTATGCGTATGGTGTATAGAACTGTAGGATGGGTCCAGCCGCCATCGGCACGGGCTGCCGTGTTTGCAGGGGTCCTAACGGCGGCGTAACCCAGCGGAACCCTCGGTATCCACGATGCCAGGGCACCACCAAGGGCTACACGCCTCGGATTGCGCAGTTTGCCCACACCGGCCCGGGCAAACCGACGCAAAGGCACCTGCGGCGCCATGAGGGGTCCGCGATGCCCAGGCAACGGGGTGGCAGGCGATTTTTGCCAATGCATCGCTTGACCCATCCTCCTATGTGGTCGCCGTTGTCAACCTCTGGCGATGTTCTTTTGGCTTTTGCTATTTCATTCGCGTCTTCGTGTGGTTGGTGAAGTATTGGCTTTGGGCTGAGTGTCCTCGAATGCACATTCGGGACCACCTCC
>JABXIM010000180.1 GCA_013373085.1 Oceanospirillaceae bacterium
CCGAGGTTGATCTCGGGCTGGCCGAACTGGGCGTCGGTGGAGGCGACGACGATATCGGCATGCATCATCAGTTCGCAGCCGCCACCGAGACAGTAACCGTTCACCGCGGCGATCAGCGGTTTGGGAAAGGCGGCGATCCGCGCCCAGTGGCGGGGGCGGGGGTCCTGCATTACGCCGACCGCATCGAGATCGGCCATTTCACGTACGTCGGCGCCGGCGGCGAAGGCGCGTTCGTTACCGGTGATGACCACTGCGCGGATATCGTCATTAGAGGTGGCGGCATCCAGCAGTTCTGCCAACTCCGCAAGCAGGGCTGTATTGAGGGCATTGAGGGCGTCAGGGCGGTTCAGCCTCAGGGTCAGAACGCCGTCTTTGGGCGTCTCGGTCAGAAGGAAGGTCGGCATGGCGCTCTCCGATTTTGGGGTGTCCGTGTACGGATCTGTTATTGATGGAAATCAAGATAACGCCAAAAGAGATACAAATAAATATAAAAAAAGTAATTTTATGTATCTTAATGTTTGGGTTTTTTCTTAGTTGTGAACCTGCAGCGCTACAGGATTTGATGATCGAAAGGCTGCGTTTAGCACTGTTTGGCAGTATCTTGAATGGCTTCAAGTATTTGATATAGCGAAGAAATAATGATTTTTTCGAACCCTTGCGTAAGGGGTGTGCCCGGCAGGCTGAAGCAGTGGTCGACGCTACTTGATTGTAAATGTTACCTAATGTTGGTTTGACATTAAAAAAGCGTGTAACTAGGATGCGAAGCTTGAACAGCAGGTGATCGCCTGCCGGTATCGGCCGGCAGCAGCGGCGCCTTCACCGGTCCGAGTGGCTCTGCACGTCGTATCGAGCGTGCACCGCCGGGCCGTATTGAGGAGAACGGTTTCATGTCCCAGGCACACGCATTCTTCGAAGCGCATCAGGGCAGGTTGCAGCAGGCAGTGGCCGCCAACCGCAGCCGTGAATTCTGGTCCCCCTATCCGGAGGCGCCCAGCGGCCGCATTTACGGTGAAAACGCCCAGGCTGAAGGCTTGGCTCGCTTTGAAGGCTACCTGGGCAAACCGTTCGAGCTGGCCTGTGCAGACGCCGTTGAGCAGGTGGGCGAAGAGGCATCGCCCTACGGCATCGAGCTGGGCATGCGTTATGCCCGACCCGATACCGAGGCGCTGATCGCACGCATGCAGGGCGCGATGGAGGCCTGGCGCGATGCGGGGCCCGACATCCGTGCCGGCGTCTGCCTGGAGATTCTGGAACGGCTGAACAAGCGCAGCTTCGAAATGGCCTACGCGGTCATGCATACCACCGGCCAGGGTTTCGTGATGGCCTTCCAGGCCGGCGGTCCCCACGCCCAGGACCGCGGGCTCGAGGCGGTCGCTGCTGCCTGGAGTGCGATGAAGGAGGTACCGGCCGCCACTGACTGGGTCAAGCCCCAGGGCAAGAATCCCCCCATCTCGCTGACCAAGCGTTTCCATATCGTGCCGCGCGGCGTCAGTCTGGTGGTGGCCTGCGCCACCTTCCCGACCTGGAATACCTACCCGGGGCTGTTCGCCAGCCTGGTGACCGGCAACCCGGTGATCGTCAAACCGCACCCGGGCTCTGTGCTGCCCGTGGCCATCAGTGTGGAGGTGGCGCAGCAGGTACTGGCCGAGGCAGGTTTCGATCCCTGCCTGGTATCCATGGTGCCGGATAGCCGCAGCGCGCCGGTCGCGAAAGAACTGGCGCAGCACCCGTCGGTGCGGCTGATCGACTTCACCGGCTCTGCCGCATTCGGCAACTGGCTGGAACAGAATTGCCGGCAGGCGGAGGTTTTCACCGAAAAGTCCGGCGTCAACAGCATCATCATCGACAGCGTCGACAGCATGAAGGCGGTGGCACGCAATCTGACCACCTCTCTGAGTCTGTATTCGGGTCAGATGTGCACAGCGCCGCAGGCGATCTTCATCCCGCGTGACGGCATCGAAACCGCCGACGGACGCCTGAGCTTCGATGAAGTGGCCGATTACCTGGCCGGCAGCATCGCCAGGTTCACCTCCAATACCGAGGTGGCGGTGCATGTACTTGGCGCCATCCAGAGTCCCGATACCCTGGCGCGTCTCGAGGCCTGCGTCGGGCTCGGCGAAGTCGCATTGCAGAGCCAGGCGCTGGCGCATCCGGAGTTCCCGAACGCGTGCATCCGCACGCCGCTGTTGCTGAAGGTCGACGCTGCCGATATCGAGACCTACAGCGAAGAGCGTTTCGGGCCGATCAGTTTCCTGATCGCCACCGATAACACCGACCACAGCATCGAGCTGGCCCGCAGGGTGATTGGTGAACAGGGCGCCATCACGCTGGGCGTCTATTCCACCGACGAGGCGGTGCTCGATAAAGCAGAACAACTGGCGATGGACGTCAAGGTCGCACTTTCCTGCAACCTGACAGGGGCTTTCCTGGTCAACCAGTCGGCGGCCTTCAGCGATTTCCACGCCACCGGTGGCAACCCGGCGGCGAACGCCAGCCTGACCGACGGCGCTTTTGTCAGCCGTCGCTTCGTGGTGGTGCAGAGCCGCCGCGAAACCCCGCCGCGAGAAGAGGAGTAAGCAACATGCCGATTTATCGAATCGACGGCATTACGCCGGTGGTCGACCCCAGCGCCTACGTCCACCCGACCGCGGTGCTGATCGGTGACGTTATCGTCGGGCCGAACTGCTATGTCGGCCCCAACGCCAGCCTGCGTGGAGACTTTGGCAGGCTGGTGCTAGAGGCGGGCTCCAATGTGCAGGACAACTGCGTCATGCACGGCTTTCCGGATACCGATACCGTGGTGGAGCAGGACGGTCATATTGGCCACGGCGCGATTCTCCATGGCTGCCGCGTCGGCCGCAACGCCCTGGTCGGCATGAACGCCGTGGTGATGGATGGCGCCGTACTTGGCGCCGAGTCGATTGTTGCCGCCAACGCCTTCGTCAAGGCGGGGTTCGAATGCCCGCCGCGCACGATGCTGGTGGGGTCGCCCGCCAAGGTGTTGCGTACCCTCAACCAGGACGAGGTTAACTGGAAATCCCAGGGCACCGCCGAGTACCAGTTGCTCACCCGTCGCTGCCTGGCTTCGCTGGAACCCTGCGAGGCGCTGACCGAGATCGAGCCGGATCGGCCGCGCATGGCCGCCAGCGATGTGGTGCCGAAGTACAAGTCCTGACGGCAGGCGCCGGTGGCGGCGCCCGGACCGGCCTGACGCCGCTACAGGCCGAGATCAGCAAGACCCGGGTGGTCGTCGGGCCGACGACCCAGTGGCCAGTGAAAGAGCCGGTCCGATGCGTGTATCGGGAGGTCATTGATGCAGGCGAAGCGGTTTCGCATCAGCCCCTCTGAATCAAACTCCCAGTTCTCGTTACCGTAGGAACGGAACCAGTTACCGCTGTCGTCATGCCACTCGTAGGCATAACGCACGGCCAGGCGGTTATCACGAAACGCCCAGAGCTCCTTGATCAGCCGGTAATCCAGTTCCCGTATCCACTTGCGTCGCAGGAACGCTTCGATCGCTTCGCGTCCCTGCACAAACTCGCTGCGGTTTCGCCAGTAACTGTCGGCGGTATAGGCCCTGGCAACGTTCCCGGGGTCGCGGCTGTTCCAGCCATCTTCGGCCAGCCGGACCTTTTCGATCGCCGATTCGAGGGTGAAGGGCGGCAGTGGATGGCGTTGGTTGCTCATCATTGTGGTCCTCGGTTTGTGAGCCGGGCCCGCAGCCGGGCGTTTTCGGATTCAAGTGCCTGCAAACGCTCCTGCAGGGGGCGAATGGATTCGGCGATTTCCCGTTCGCTGAAACGGGGCGTGATGTGCTGCGGGCAATTCCAGTCGAAGGCCTGCAGTCGCAGGCGGAAAATACGCTCGGGAATGGCCCTGTAGTCCCGGTCGCGCACCAGCCGGTCCAGGTCGGGATCCGCGCCGGGCACGATCAGCTCGACATGCACGTACGCCTTGAGCCGGGCCGGGCGCGCGTAATCCAGCAGCAGCAGGCTGGCGCGACCGTTTTTGGCGGCATTCCCGGCGCTGATGTACTGGCGGTTACCCCGGTAATCCGCAAAGGCGAGTGTCCTGTCGTCGATCTGCTTGAGAAAGCCCGGGGGACCGCCGCGGTGCTGTACATACGGCCAGCCGGTTTCGGATACCGTGGCAAGAAAAAAGCTGTCACGGGCGCGGATGAACGCGGATTCGAACTCGGTGAATCGATCGCGCGCCTGCTCATCCCGGTTTCGCACCGGCTCGACATGCCTGCCTTGCTGCATGGCCCGGACGGCGGGTGTCACTGCGATTTCGAGAAAGGCTTGCGGCATGGCGAATACTCTCGACGGTTAGATAGGCAGGGCCCGGGACTTCCGTCCCGGGTAAACGACGTCAGGCGGCTGCCGACGCGCGGACTTCGGGAAAGTCGATATCGGTTCTGGCAACCTCATTGAGATAGTTGGTGAAGCTGTTTTCGGCAACCAGGCCGACGATCTCGATGATCTGGGCATCGCTGTAGCCGGCATCGCGCACGCTGGCGATATCGGCGTCGCTTACGTGCCCACGCTCCCGTGCGACCTTCGCCGCGAAGCTCACGGCCGCCTGTGCCCTGGCGTCGCCCGAGGTGCCGCGTCGATTCAGGACAATCTCCTCCGGGCTGAGTTTTACAAGATTGAGGCCAAGGTAGGTGTGGGCGGACAGGCAGTAATCGCAACCGTTCACCTGCGCCACCGCCAGCGCGATGCGTTCGCGGGTCTTGGCATCCAGAGACGAGGAAAGCGCCCGCTGGAAGCCCGTGTACGCACTCAGCGTTGCGGGACTCAGCGCGATCAATCGGAACAGGTTGGGAACCGTGCCGAGCTGTTTGTTGATGGCATCGAGCGTGGCCTTCGATGCTTCGGGAGCGGTACTGACGGACGGAATGGCAATGCGGGACATGGTGTTCTCCTGCGCGGTTTATGAGCCGTTGGTGGCCCGGTAAGGAGAATGCTAGGCCCTTTCAGATGTGTTGATAATCAGGCAAAATCGAGAATAACTCTTCCAAAAATTGGAATAATTCATGGATCGCCTGGAAGCCATGTCGATGCTCGTGACGGTCTCGGAGCAGGGGAGTTTTTCGGCTGCGAGCCGGGCACTGAAGGTGCCCCTGGCGACCCTGAGCCGCCGCATATCGGATCTCGAAACGCTGCTGGGCGCCCGGTTGCTTATTCGTACTACGCGCAAGCTCACGTTGACGGATGCCGGTAACGCCTATGTTGCGGCGGCACGGCGCATCCTCGAGCAGGTCGAGGATGCCGAACGCGAGGTCAGCGGCGAGTTCAGTGCGCCCAAAGGGGAACTCGTGATCACGGCGCCGATCATGTTCGGTCGGCTGCACGTGCTGCCGGTGGTTGCTGAATATCTGGCGCTGTATCCGCAGATCAATATTCGTCTACAGCTGTCTGACCGGAATACCGATCTCATCGATGAGCACGTCGATATGGCCTTGCGTATCGGCAGACTTCCAGACAGTACGATGGTCGCGACAGCGGTGGGCGAGGTGCGTACCCTATGCTGTGCCAGCCCGGCTTTCCTTGCCGCTCATGGAGCTCCCCGGTGCCCGGATGATCTCCTTGACCTGCCCTGCATCAGGGTCGATACGCCGATGCCGTCACCCGCCTGGCGTTTCGGCACTGCGGATAACGCGCGCGATATTCCGGTCGTTCCCCGTTTGTCGGTGACGACGCCGGAAGCCGCGGCGCAGGCTGCTATCCTCGGTGTCGGCATTGCCCGGCTGCTGCACTACCAGGTGGCCGATGCGGTCGCCAGAGAGGAACTGCAGATCGTTCTCCAGGATTTCGAGCCGCCACCAAGCCCCGTTCACCTCGTTCATGCATCACGGGGACGCATGCCACTGAAGATGCGTTGTTTCCTGGATTTCGCAGCGCCCCGGCTGCGGGAGGCGCTGCGCCGGCTATCCTTGCCCGACGCGGACGGCCAGTCCTAGAACTCCTTATTGCAGTCAGCGTAATCACATAAAGCCAGGATGACTGCAAAGCGCCCAAAGCGGGGCATTGGTGAGCATGGGAATAGGCATACTGTCCCCGGAATTCAGTCGACGTTGCCAAAACGGGCCTAACACCTACACTGACTGCGTGCTTTCTTTCACGTTATCGCAAGACAAGTCTTTACCAATCAGGAGGGACAGATGAGATGGTAACCAGCACATCCAGAGCAATCCTTTTCGGGGCTGCTGTCCTCGCATCCAGCATGGCGGCAGCACAGGAAGTCGCTGATACCATCTACCTGGGTGGTTCAATCCTGACGATTAATGACTCACAGCCGACGGCCGAAGCCGTCGCGGTAAAGGATGGTTACATTCTGGCTGTTGGTGATCTTGCTGAAGTCACTGCGTATCAGAACAGTAAGACGAAAGTGTTCGACCTGGGCGGGCGCTCAATGCTTCCTGGGTTTGTGGATAGCCACGGTCACGTTGTCATGGGTGGCCTCCAGGCACTATCCGCCAACTTACTTTCTCCGCCGGATGGCGAAGTCGTCGACATTGCCAGTCTGCAAGACAGCTTGCGGACCTGGGCTGACAAGAATGCCGAGGTTGTCAAACAGGCCAAAATGATTATTGGCTTTGGTTATGACAATGCCCAGCTGGCAGAGGTTAGACACCCGACCCGCGAAGATCTGGATGCGGTCTCTACGGAATACCCTGTAATGATCGTGCACCAGTCCGGCCACCTGGGCGTCGCCAACTCCAAGGCTCTGGAAATGGCCGGTATATCGGCGGCATCTAAAGATCCTGCGGGCGGCGTGATTCAACGGAATACCGCAGGCGAACCAAACGGTGTCCTTGAGGAGTATGCGTTCTTCGCTGCTTTGCTGCCGCTGCTGCAAGACCTCGGACCTGAGGGGCTTCAGGCTTTCGGCAAGGCAGGTGCCGAAATGTGGGCACGCTTTGGCTATACCACTGCTCAGGACGGGCGCTCCTCGGGCGGCGTCGTTGAAGCGCTGAAGGCCATAGATCGTGCGGGTGATCTGCCAATCGACGTCATCGCTTACCCGGACGTACTGGAAGCAAAGGACTACCTGGAGGCCAATGTTTCCAAGAAATACACCGGCCACGTTCGCGTGGGCGGTTGCAAACTGACTATTGATGGCTCCCCTCAGGGATTTACAGCACTGCGTGATCGCCCCTATTACAACCCGGTCGGAAATTACCCTGAAGACTACGCAGGCTATGCCGCTGTCACCATGGAGCAGGTTCAGGATTCGGTGAACTGGTGCTATGACCACAAGATGCAGGTCATCACTCATGCCAATGGCGAAGGCGCCTCCGACATGCTGATCAAAGCCTTAACCCAGGCACAGCAAACGTATGGAGACCCCGGTAATCGTCCTGTCCTGATCCATGGCCAGTTCCTGCGTGAAGATCAGGTGGATCGCTACAAGGAGCTCGGTGTTTTCATGTCCCTGTTCCCCATGCACACTTTCTATTGGGGGGACTGGCACCGGGAGCACACTGTCGGCCCCGTCAACGCGGAGAACATTTCGCCCACAGGCTGGGTACGTGAACGGGACATGATGTTCGGCACACATCACGATGCGCCCGTTGCCTTCCCCGACAGTATGCGAATTCTCGATGCGACGGTCACCCGACGCACTCGCTCTGGCGATATCTTGGGACCGACTCAACGTGTGGACGTCTTGACGGCTCTCAAGGCGATGACAATCTGGCCTGCCTGGCAGCAGTTTGAAGAGAATACCAAGGGCAGCATCGAAAAAGGCAAGCTTGCGGACTTCGTTATCCTTTCTGGAGACCCAACCACCATCGATCCGGAAACTCTGGACCAGTTGCAGGTGCTGGTAACCATCAAGAATGACAAGATCATCTATCAAGCGGACGATATCGAGCAGGCAAACTTTCTAAGACGCCCCCCCCTGGTGGCCGACCACGAAAGTGCGCACCAGCTGCTGGATACCTGGTATGAAGGCGTCAGTGATATTTAATTTACCGGCTTAACCATTCCGGGGACAGTATACCGATTCTAACCTTCGTCCTGGTGCCGTCCTGGTGCCGCTAGTCAAACCGCTTCGCGGCGGGGCGTCGCTCCCACGCCAACCTGCAAAGAAATGTGGACGGCTCGGGTCTTGTCTTTTGCCTGTCCAGCTCCAAGGTGTGTTATGTGCGGGCTGCCGGCGACTGAGGTGCCGCTGATAGCATCATAGTGGCCGGTAGGTGAGGATAGGATCATTGATAGCTCTCAGTTGGCGTGATTGAATGCCGCGATATGAAAACTATTGCCACTCGCGGGAAAAGCTATGGCTGATTTTGAACAACTGGTGGTCGAAGATCTGATCGAAGGCACGGGTACTGAAGTGAAAAAGGGCGGCGCCTTGATCACGGCTCACTATCGCGGCTATCTGGAAGATGGAACCGAGTTTGATTCTTCGTATGACAGAGGTCAGCCGTTTCAGACGGTACTAAGCCGCAAAAAAGTTATCGCTGCCTGGGTCGAAGGCCTCATAGGCATGAAGGTGGGTGGCAAACGGAAACTGCTGGTGCCTGCGGCGATGGGTTATGGCGAGCGCGGCTTTGGTGAGAAGATTCCGCCACATTCGAATCTGATATTTGAAATTGAACTGCTGGAAGCGCTGAATCGAGAATAAATTTCACACTGAATGGTTTCGGGGGATCCCCCTCCGCTATGGAACTAAAAAGTCCGGGGGAAGCCCATTCTAAGGCCGCGGTGCGTCTATTTGAGAAAAGCACAGCCTTCGGCGTTGGGTTATGACCCTCCGGGTCTTCACCCAACCCACGATTCTGGTGCCGCTCGTCAAACCGCTTCGCGGCGGGGCGCCGCTTGTATGGTTTCTTTGACTGGTTCAGAAATGAACTTGTCAGGGTGGAGGGGCTGGCGCGGCTTCCGGCACTCGTGCACGGACTGTGGGAGACTCGGCCCCACCCTCACCATCAACGCCGATACGGAATCCATCGGCTGA
>JABXIM010000161.1 GCA_013373085.1 Oceanospirillaceae bacterium
CGGCATGTCGGCGCCGCCGATCGCGACGACCATGTGCACGCCGAACACCAGCGCGATCAGGGTCATCAGCACCAGCCAGACCATACCGCCGCCGGCGGCAGAGCCCTGCACGAACAGGATGCAGAACAGGAACGCCAGCACACCCAGACCTGCGTTGAACCAGTGACGGCCCGGCAGCTGCAGCGGCTTGCCGCTGATCTTGGCGCTAAGTTTCAGATACGCCGCGACGGAGCCGGTGAAGGTCACCGCGCCGATCAGGATGCCGAGGTAGGTCTCGACATCATGGATGGTCTTGGCGGCACCGCTGAGTTCGCTGTGCTCCAGCGCGTTGGCGTAGCCGACGAACACCGCCGCCAGACCCACCAGGCTGTGCAGGATCGCGACCAGTTCCGGCATCTGGGTCATCTCGACCTTTTTCGCCAGGTACCAGCCGATCGCGCCGCCGGCGATCATGCCCAGCAGCAGTACGAAATAGTTGTTGGAGACGATACCGAAGATCGTCACCACCAGCGCCAGGCCCATGCCCAGCATGCCGTAGAGGTTACCGCGACGTGCGGATTCCTGGTGGCTGAGGCCACCGAGCGCGAGGATGAATAGCGCGCTCGCTCCGATGTAGGAAGCTGTGATTACACCTGTGTTCATCGTTCCCGCCCTTATTTCCTGAACATCCGCAGCATGCGCTGGGTCACGGCGAAGCCGCCGACGATGTTGATGCTGGTGATGAAGACCGCCAGCGTCGCCAGTATCACCACCAGCGGACTGTCACTCGATATTTGTATCAAGGCGCCGATAACGATGATGCTACTGATGGCGTTGGTGACGCTCATCAGCGGCGTGTGCAGCGAGTGCGACACACCCCAGATCACCATGTAGCCGATGAAGCAGGACAGCACGAACACCGTCAGGTGACCGATGAAGTCCGGCGGCGCGACCGCGCCCAGACCCAGCAGGCCGAGGCCGGCCACGGCCAGCGGCGCCAGGAACGCCAGCGGGTGCTTCGGCTTGGGTTCGGCCTTCTCGACCTCGGCCCGGGCTTTCTCGCCCATGTCCGCCTTCGGCGCAACCGACAGACGCGGTGCGGGCGGCGGCCAGGTAACCTCGCCTTCCTTGACCACGGTGGCGCCGCGGATCACTTCGTCTTCCATGTTGACGACGATCTCGCCGTTCTTCTCCGGGCACAGATCGGTCAGCAGGTGGCGCAGGTTGGTGGCGTACAGCTGGCTCGCCTGGGCCGCCAGGCGGCTCGGCAGGTTGGTGTAGCCGATCAGGGTCACGCCGTGACGTTCCACCACCTCGTTGGCGACGGTCAGCTTGCAGTTGCCGCCGGTTTCGGCCGCCAGGTCGACGATGACGCTGCCCGGCTTCATGCTGGCCACCATCTCTTCGGTGATCAGTTCCGGCGCCGGCTTGCCCGGGATCAGCGCGGTGGTGATGATGATGTCGACGTCCTTCGCCTGTTCGGCGAACAGCGCCATCTCGGCGGCGATAAACTCGGCGCTCATGGTCTTGGCGTAACCGCCGGTGCCGCTGCCGTCCTCACCCTCGAAGTCGAGCATCAGGAACTCGGCATCCATGCTCTCGACCTGCTCCTTCACTTCGGGGCGGGTGTCGAAGGCACGCACGATGGCGCCCATGCTCTTGGCCGCGCCGATGGCGGCGAGACCGGCGACGCCGGCGCCGATCACCAGCACCTTGGCCGGCGGGATCTTGCCGGCGGCGGTGATCTGGCCGGTGAAGAAACGGCCGAAATGCTGCGCGGCTTCAACCACGGCACGGTAGCCGGCGATGTTGGCCATCGAGCTCAGCGCGTCCATCTTCTGGGCGCGGGAAATACGCGGCACGCTGTCCATCGCCAGCGCGGTGACGCCGCGGCCGGACAGGTCCTGGAGCATCTCCGGGTTCTGCGCAGGATACAGGAAGCTGATCAGGGTCTGGCCCTTGCCCATCAGCTCGACACCGTAGAAGCCCAGTTCCGGGTGCTGGCTCGGCGGCCGCACCTTCATGACGATATCGGACGAATGCCACAGCTCTTTCGGATCCTCGACGACTTCGACACCGGCGACGCGGTACTGGTCATCGTCGAAGCTGGCCTCGAGGCCGGCACCGCTTTCGATGGCGAGGCTGAAGCCGAGCTTGTGCAGCTGAGTCGCGACTTCCGGGGTTAACGCTACGCGCTTTTCCCCTTCGTCGATCTCCTTGGGGACGCCTATTCGCATCGATACTTCTCCGAATTGTTGAAAGTAAGAGGCTGAAACTATTTACCTGGCTTACAAATAGACACCCGTCCTATTTATAAGCTATGTACAGGATGTACGGCATGCCGCGCTCGCAGGGATGCGGAGCACTAGCTACACAACAACAGGCGCAGATTCGGGGACATGCTGGTTTCCGTGACGCCCGCACAATGGCCTGCAGTCAATGATGGCGCAATCATGCTTCATGTATTAAACCGACGGGTTGATATCTTAGACCCTAAAGGATTAGGTCAAAGGATTCTTTAAAAGACATTACTGACAATAAAAAGCTGGAAGCAGCAGATAATGCAGTCGAATTCGTTAACTCCAACTGACTAATCTACTGATTCCAGCGGTGCTTGGTAAACCTTTTATCGAATATCTAAACGCTAAAAATCAAAGTCACTTTACTTTATAAAGCTGTCGACCAGGAGCCGACATTTGCGCATACAGAATGGTACCTGTTACAGATTCGGTAAAGTATGCCGTCGATCTATCCGAGCCACCAAATGCAATATTGGTCAGCGACGCTCCGGCAACGGACTTCAGTACCTCCTCCGGCTCACCCTTATGGTTCAGGACCCAGCCCACGCCGAGACCCGGATTGCAGACGATCAGTCGACCAGATTCGTCCATCGCAAGGCCATCTGGACCACTGGGTCCGTAGGAGGTAAAAAACTGGCCAACTTTACTTACGGAACCATCCCGCATCAAAGGAACCCGCCATACACAGTTCCCTCTCGTCATAGCGACGAATAAGACTTTTTCGTCGGTAGACAGAACAAGGCCGTTAGGGCTTGGGGCATTACTCAATAAGCAATCAAGCCTGCCGTCAAGTGAGAGACGATAAACACGGCCGGTAGGATCGTGCAGTCCTGTCTGGCCCTGATCTGTGAAATACAGATTTCCAACAGAGTCAAAAACCAGATCATTTATACCCTTGAACCTTTCAGTATTACGACGATCCAGCAACGTGGATACCTTGCCGGAGTCGACATCCAGAAGTAGCAAGCCATTTTTATAGTCAGCTATGACAAGTGTCTTGTCGTCATAAAACTTCATTCCATTCGGTTCGCCATCATATTCGGCCACCAAACTCCATTCACCCTTTGGAGTTATTTTGAATACTCGCCCGTATGGAATGTCTGTGACATACAGGTTTTCTTCACTATCAAACACAGGGCCCTCTAAAAACGAGTGTACAGGGGCACCACCACGGTTTGCCATTGACCAGGCGTTATTCGTGGCAGACCTTCTATACTCATCCGGCAGACGAGTAAAGACCTCTGTTTCCTTAATCAACGGCTGTGTAAATGTAAACATTTTATATACACCAAATCAGAAATATGAAAGACGTAAAGATAGCCAATTCTAACTTAGCATCTTATTTGGCAGCCAAAGCGCCAACTCAGGAAACCCGATCAGTATAAATATAAGCAGCACAATCAAAATAAAGAACGGCAAGGTACCCAGTACCACATCTTCAATCTTCAATTTTCGCCAAGTGCTTGCCACAACAAAGAGTATAACACCCAGCGGCGGAGTTAACTGACCAAGCTCAACCAGGATAACCATATATATACCGAACCAGATGGGATCGATCCCATAGGCCGCCAACGTTGGATAAATGATAGGCACGGTGATCGCGATCATCCCGAGGCCTTCCATAAAACAACCCAATACTGCGTAAAATACAAGGGCGGCAAGAAGAAACTCGATTTTCGACAAACCCGCTTCTTTAAGCCATACAGCCAACGTTTCTCCGAAACCAGATAGCGCCGTTGCATAGGCAAACAACATGGAAACAAAAACGATGAACAGGATGTTCCCACTCATCACAAGCGTTCTATGTAACGACTTCTGTACAACACCAACGTTTATAGAGCGGAATACGCCTGCAATGATCATTGCTCCGACTGCGCCGATAGCACCTGCTTCAGTGGGAGTCGCAATACCTCCATAAATACTGCCCATAACAACGCCTATCAGCAGTACAAACGGAAACACATTCAACAGAGACGAAATAAGTCCTTTGTTCTCAAGCGTTTCGCGTGAAGGAGCAAGGCCTGGATTGATCTTTACCCGTATAAAAATATAGGACAGGTATAGGCCAATAAGCAGAATTCCAGGTAGTACGCCTGCCATAAAAAGCTTCGGAATTGACGTTTCCGTAAAGGTGGCATATACAATCATGGTAATACTGGGTGGAATGAGAATACCCAGGGTTCCACCTGCAGCCAGAGAACCAGCAGCGAGTCGCTTATTATATCCCAGTCGCCCGAGCTCAGGCAGGGCTACCGTACCAATTGCAGCAGCAGTGGATGCACTTCCACCCGAAACGGCTGCAAATATGCCGCAACCAATGACATTGGTGTGAAACAAACCTCCTGGTAACCGTCCAACAATTGGCGCCAGACCAGTAAAAAGGCGGCTGCTGAGCCCACTACACAATAATATTTCTGCCATCAGAACAAAAAGTGGAATAGCAGAAAGCGTATAGCTGTCGGCTGCCCCCCAACTTACCAAGCCAAGAGACTTTAATCCGTTGAATCCCTGAAGCATTACAATATAAAATAATGCTGAAATCCCGACGGCTATATGAACCCACAGTCCGCCCAGAATCAGCCCGATTAACAAACCGATTACCAGAATAGCTTCCATTGTTTATTCTCCACTATCCTCAAGCATTTCGATGTTTTTAGATTCATCGCTCTTCGGTTTTGAAAACATCTTTTCAAAAATAAAGATCAAAAATATCAAAAACCCAACAGGAATTATAACTTGAGGAATATATAAAGGTGTCTGGAGTTCAGTCGCCGCAATTTTTCCTCTCTTGAAGGAACTGATAACCAAAAGCGCCGTATACCAAGCCATCGTGGAACAAAAGATGACACCCAATAAACAATAGAAGACATTCAAGTAGCGTTTAACAGAGTCAGAGAGGTTGTCAAAGACAAATCCAACCCTGAACAATACGCCCTCTCTAAACGTTATACTTACACCAAAAATCGTTACAGCCACAACCAGATATCCGACAACTTCTTCTACAAATCCCAATGTAGAGCCGAATACACTTCGAAGAACTATGTCAATGATGACAACAAACATCATAATCAACAACGCAGTGGCGCCAACTAAATAAGTCAGACGCGATATCATCGAAATGATCGTTTTCATATTTAAATACCTAAAATTGGCGTATCAGTAATGATACCGATACGCCAACACAAATTTATCGATCACTTCCCGAGAGCTTCTTTAACAGCACTCAGCGCTTCTACATATTCAGGCCCACGAGAGCTGGCCCACTCATCCCAGTACGGTTTCATTTTTTCGACAGCCAGGTTGAAGTCAGCTTCATTTGCCTCATAGATAACCATACCTTTCTCTTGCTGGCTCTCTTTTTGAATGAGCTCATCTTTCGAGAAGTCTTCGGTTATCTGAGCACTTTCTTTATCTACAGCGTCGGCCAGTGCCTTCTGGCTTTTCTCCGGCAAGTCGTTAAAACGATCAGCGTTGGCAATGATGACACTGTTGAAATAATTCACGCCAAAGCGATAATTAAAATGAAGAAATTCGCTCCAGTTTTTTGCACCACCTGCACTGGCGGTAATAACACCGTCAATTACCCCCCTCTCAAGTGAGGTTGGTACTTCTGTACCTGCGAGATTGATCGGCTGCCCACCGAAAGCCTTAACAAACTCGCCTTGTTCCGGCGACGTGACACGTATCTTTTTGCCTTCCATGTCACTCAGGGACTTCATTTCGAAGGTCGTAAAGAAAACCTGCTGAGGATAACGGTAGCCACCCAGATAAGCGACCCACTGCTCTTCAAAGCCTTTTTTCAGAAAAGGCTTCATCACTTCGACGGCTTTGGCCCACTCCTCATCGGAGTTGATCAGCATCGGCAGCCTGAGTACGCCCCCGATGGGGACATTGCCCAAAAAGAAACCGTCAGCAGCAAATTGAACAATGTCATCTCCCGCAGCCTGGGTAATGTCGGAAGATTTTATCTGCAGGGATTTTCCCAGATTGAGCTTAATTTCCAAATCACCGTCAGTGTTTGTTTCAACCTCTTGCACAATGCGCTCAAGACCTTTAACAGCAGCGGTTGTAGACACAGCTGAGTAGGTATAACCAATCCAGTTTTCACTTGCATTCGAGTATCCTGCGCTTAGAAGCGAAAGAACCACAGCTGAAGTAGCAAGCAACTTGTTCTTTTTAAATTTATTAAGTTTCATTTCGGATCACCTGCTTAGATTTTATTTTCGTACAGTCCATCGAGTGCAAAGCGCCTTCATCGCCCTATCTGAAAAGCGCCTTGCAAGGCATTAGCTGAAGTATCAGCCCAATATCCAGTTATCGCAAATTTAAGATGCGAGCGATGATAAAATATTCCTAGCAGCGCCAACACCCATGTTGACGTATGCATCCCCTGTTACACCCCCAATATGAGGGGACAGTATGATACCTTCCAGGCCGGAAAACTTGTGCTCTCCTTCAAGAGGCTCCGAATGGAAGCTATCCAAGGCTACGGTTCCCATTGTTCCACTGCGAACTTTCTCGATAAGAGCCTCCTCATCGATCAGCCCTCCTCGTGCAGTGTTGACCAGGATGACACCCGGCTTAAGTTTTTCCAGTACATCCTTGTTGATGAGCTCCCTGTTCTCCTCTGTTAAAGGACAATGCAACGAAATCACATCAGACGTTGTATAAATGCTTTCCAGATCAGTCAGAGTGACATGTTCCGGGCATTCAGAGGCAAACGGATCGTAAGCAAGCACATCCATACCGAAAACAGCTGCAATTTCAGCCGTTCTTCTACCAATCGAGCCAAAGCCAATAAGGCCTAAAGTCTTGCCTTTCAGCTCCAGGGTTTTATGTGTCGACTTGTCCCAGTAACCCTGCTGCATTCGATCGTTCAGGTAAACAACATCTTTAGCACAAGCGAGTATCAGAGCCCATGCATGCTCTGCAACGGCATTCGCATTTGCACCGACAGCTGCTTTTACAGCAATCCCTTTTTGCTCGGCAGTCTTAACATCGATAGTGTCAATTCCACTACCGTGTTTTGATATCACTTTTAGATTGGTGCAAACATCAATAACTTTGCTGGTAATTTTGCCGTAGCGGACAATGATAGCAATGGGTTGGTGAGTCTCGCACAACCCGATCAGGTCATCTTCGGAAGGCGCTTTACCAGCGAAAACGAGTTCAAAGTCGGAGAGAATATTGATCGCCGGCTGAGCCAGATCGGAACCCGTTACCAAAATTTTCGGTTGGCTCACAGAACTTCTCCTTCCTTCAAAACGCCGGCAGACACAAGCGTTTTTTCCAGCCAGGCCGGACGAAGTTGCTTTCCAGATTTGATGCCTTCAATTCGTGCGGTTTCATCGGCATGTTTTTTGGCAGCTAGCGGGAGCAGACCCTTGGCCTTTTCCTTTTCAATAACGACAACACCATCAAAATCTGCAACAACCAGATCACCGGGGCGAACGGTGACGCCACCAACGGATACCGGCCAGTTAACGCGGCCCGGCACGAGCTTGGTCGGACCATTTGGGTTGGTTCCGGCAGCAAAGACCGGATAGCCCATCTCACGAATTTCTTCGGCATCGCGGACAGCTCCATCGACAATAACGCCCGCCAGGCCCAACGCCTCAGCCTGCGTCATCATAATGGTACCCATCAGCGCAGCTGACAAATCACCTTTACCATCGATTACCAGCACATCTCCGGGCTTTGCAAGTGCCAGCGCAGCGTGAATCATCAGGTTGTCGCCGGGACGAACCTCTACGGTAAACGCCGGACCCGCCACCTTCATCTTCGGTGAAAGACCTTGAATACGGCCATTCATAGCCCCCCTGCGTCCATTAACATCGGCCAGGATTGCAGCCTGGTACTGCGACGCCTCAGATACAACATCCGGAGATACTCGTTCAATTTCTTTTATTACATCACTAGTGTTGTTAGTAGAGTTTGACATCGTGGTTCCCCAAAAATGATGGAATCTAGAGTTAGCACTTAGCCAAGAGAACTATTTTAAAAAATAATTCCAGCGTAAGTTGAAACAGCGGAGTGATATCGGTGCGCCGTATAAAACCACATTAATTAAAAACGCACTATATTTCTAATCACTAATCTTTTAGAACATATAGATATTTCTTATCGATTAGCGATCAAACTGTATTTTTTCTTTCTATAACCCTACTCAAGAAGAGAACTAAGCTATTGTAATAAATACAAAAAAGGCGCGCCCCAGCATAAGCTGATGGCACGCCAAAGATTTGAGCAGATAGTATTACGTTTGAATGAGACTAAGGCCTACGCCTTTTTCTCAACTCCGCCGTTCACTTCACCGCCTTTACTCTTTTTCAGCAGTTTTCGAATAAGCGGCCAGACAATTACAAAGACTGTCAGAGCGATGATGATCTGACTAACGGGACGATCTACCAGAATGCTCCAGTCATCACGCCCCATCCGCAGAGAAAGTCTCAAGTTGGACTCGGCAAACTCGCCCAGGATCAACCCAAGAACGACCGGCGGCAGAGGGAATTTCATACGCTCCATTGCGTAGCCGACCAAGCCGAAACCGAGCATCAGATACACATCGAACATCGACTCGTGGATCATGTAAACGCCTACTACCATCAGCGTTAGAATGATTGGTCCCAGGAGTTGACGCGGCAAACGGAGCACCTTGGCAAAGGTGTTAGTCGCCAATGTACCGCCAAGGAAGAACAGCAGGATGGCTGCCAGCAGGAACTGCCACATAAAGCCATATACGACATCCGGATGTTCTCTGAACAGCATCGGACCAGGCTGCAGTCCGTGAATCAACAAACCACCCAGCATAACAGCCGCTACAGACGTTCCGGGAATTCCCAGCGTCAGCGCCGGAATCATTGCCGATGCGGTGTCTGCATTGTTCGCTGTCTCCGCAGCCGCGACGCCTTCAGGATTGCCTTTACCAAAGCTGTCAGGATCATCCGACGCCCGACGCGCCTCGTTGTAACTCAGAAATGCCGCCATCGAACCACCGGCGCCCGGCAGTATCCCAACGAATATGCCAATAACGGAAGAACGCAGCCAGGTTTTCCAGAATTTAAACATGCGCGAGAACGCTTTCAAAAAGCCTTCAGTTCGCAGCTCCGTTGTAACCGTGTTCATCTTACTGCCGGTCGACTCGAGCAGGCCTAAGGCAGGCGGCATCGCATACAAGCCAACCAGAATGACAACGACGTTGATACCATCGATCAGTTCAAGATGACCAAACGTAAAGCGTTCATTCCCGGTAATCGAATCGGCACCAACCAGAGACAGCATTACACCGAAACATGCACTGATAAGGCCCTTGATAACGCCGCCACCCAGGAGAAAGACTATACTCGTCAGGCCAAACATCGCGATCCAAAAGACTTCCGGAGGACCGAAGATCAGCGTCAGTTTCGACAGGGGCGGAGCAAGTAGCATGAGCGCAAAGGCGCTGAACATGGCACCGATGGCGGAAGATACCAGTGCTACCTGCAAGGCCTCTCCTCCACGTCCCTGTTGCGCCATCGGATAGCCGTCAAAGCAGGTGGCTACAGCAGCCGGGGTACCCGGAATACGCATCAGAACAGCGGGGATAGATCCACCGTACATGGCGCCATTATAAATACCGGCCATCATCCCAAGAGCGACAAGCGGATCCAATCCGAATGTAAACGGGATAAGTACGGATATTGCCATAGTGGCACTAAGGCCCGGAAGCGATCCTACTACGATACCGGACAGAACACCGATGGCTACTGCGATTAAGCTTTGCCACTCGAGGATCTGGCTAAAAGAACTTAGCATTGGCTCAAACATAAATGACCTCTATCTCATCCCAAGAAGAATTCGGAAGGAAGCTCTTTCCCCATAATGAGAGAAAAGATCACGAACAGACTGGCGATAAAGATCACGGATACGCTAGCGATGACCCGCTTGTTTCGGTAGCCAAACATCCATGCAGTCAAAGGAACAAACAAAGCCGTAGCGCTGTAAAAACCTATAAAATGTACCGCCGGCACATAAATACAAGACAGTACAGCAGCTATTAGAAATCGGTTAACGTCTACGAAAAAGACATTAGACTCTTCGCTTTTGAAACTCTTTTTAACCTCAGTAAAAATCATTACAGACGCTAAAATCATTCCAAACCACAACACCAACTCTGGAAGCAGAGCTGATGCTTTAGGCATATTTTCAACTCGACCCAACAGGTACGAGCATGCAGCTATTATTACAACACCTGCAATTGTTTCAGGGACCAACAATCCCCTAATTATAGTTTTTTTCATACCATACCACCCGCTCGAAGTAAAAATGCTGACGCTTCTTAAGTTATAATTTCAGTCCCGTCGGGCTGAATACTTCTCATCCAGGCTTCAAGAACACAGAGCCGACGCTAAAAATAAAATCGTTTTCTGATTTACTAACGTGCTCTAGGGATTAGAGAAGCATACAAGGACTTTTCGTAACCCTTATAAAAAAGGATCCTAGTCACGGCTCATGGTTAATATATGCGGGCCTTAACCAAGGCCCGCATGATAAATCAAATATCAGTTACCTTCAGACCAGGGAGTGGTTTCCCAGACCTCTTTCGCAAAGGCATCCTGCTCCATGGCCAGCTTTTGGAATTCTTCACCCGCTACGAATTCGAGAGGCGCACCCTGTTCGGCCATTGCTTTCTGGAACTCAGGATCCTGATAGGTCTTTTCCATTGCATCGATCAGTTTGGCTTTAACGTCTTCCGGAAGGTTCGCCGGTCCGACCACACCACGCATCGAGCCCATGGTGAAGTCATACCCCTGCTCCTTTGCAGTTGGGAAATCGGGAGCCAACGGAGAGCGCTCGGCAGAAGTCACTGCCAGTACGCGAATCTCATCTTCAAATCCAATCGCTTCACTCAGATTCATTGCAGCGACATCGACATGACCACCCATCAAAGCGGTTCGAGCCGGTGCAGTGCCTTTGAACGGAATGTAGGTGAAATTGATATCGGCCTTGTTCGAAAGGTTGATCATTGTGAACTGATCATCACCACCCAACGTCGACATGGCAACGGTGAGGCCTTCAGGGGTTTCCTTCGCCTTATTTACCAAGTCGCCCAGGCTTTTTAGATCACTTGTCTTATTGACTACGATTACGTTGGGGTCATTAACGACATTAGCCAGATAGGTAAAGCTATCTGCATTGTATTCTGTTTTACGGTCATGGGTTCTTGCCATAACGCCCGGCAAGTTGAATGTACCAATGGTGTATCCATCCGGGTCAGACTTTGCTGTCTGGGTAAAGCCAATGAGACCGCCGGCACCCGGTACATTCTTGACCACAATTTTCGCGTCGCCCAGATGTTTTTCCATGTACGAACCCAAGGTTCGTGCCATAACATCGGTACCACCGCCAGCCGAATAACCTACAATGATATTGATGTCCTTTTCAGGATAGCTATTGTCGGCGGACCAAACGGCACCAGAAAAAAGGGCGATCGATGTTGCTACGGCAAACGTTTTAAGTTTCTTGAAGCCCATTGTTTTTATCCTTCATCATTTTCATTGTTCTTGGCTAAATCAGCTCTTGCTGTAGCTAAGCAAGTCAAGAGAGGTTGTTGGAATACCCTGCTAAGCGTTTCGCTCCAACTCGTACCGACACACAAGCCTCACCTCACTCACAATCAGTCAGATTGTCCTGGACAATCAACGAAACCCGTAGACACTGGCTGCAAGCTACCCTTGAATTATCGGCAAATACCAACGATAACCACAATTCGATAATTCTTTATAAATGATAGATAAAACTGATCGTTCACTCTGAGGGAACGTGCCGATCGGCCATTGCGCGGAAACGCCAAGGCGCCCCAGCTCGAAGCGTTGCCGCGCAGGGCCAGGCAGGCCTGCAACCGCAATGGTGCCGCCTGCCGCGTTGCAGGAATGCGCCGGCTACGCTTGTTCTGCCCCACTCGCCGCTCAGGCGATCGATCGAGCCGGGTTAATAATTTCCCGACCAACCGAGGCGTGAGACTGCTATTTCCACGGAGTCTCTTCCCAGATGCGTTTCGCCGCCTCGTTCTGCGCTTCAGCCAGGGCTTCGTAATCGGCCAAAGGGGTGAACTGGACCGGGCTACCCTGCTTTTTCATTGCCGCCAGAAAGTCCGGATCCTCGGCCAGCTTCAGTAGAGCGCCTATCAAAGTCTCGCGTATGTCGTCGGGCAGACCAGCCGGGGCGACAAGCCCACGGAAAGAGCCCATCTCTACATCGAAACCCAGCTCCTTCGCGGTCGGCACATCAGGCGCCTGCGGCAGGCGCTCATCGGCCAATACCGCCAGCACACGCAACTCGTCCTCAAAGCCGACGGTCTGACTGAAGGCCATCGTACCCATTGCAACATGGCCACCCATAATCGAGGTCCGCGCCATTGCAGCGCCATTGAAAGGTACCGGATTCAACTCGATATTGGCTGCTTTGGCGAACTGAATCGCAGCGAAATGATCGTTACCTCCCAGAGCAGACAGACCCACCGTCAACATCCCCGGATTTTCACGGGCAGAACTGATTAGCGCCTCCACGGAGGTGATGTCGGAATTTGCCGGGACCACCAGTGTGTTGGGGTCCGAAACAAAGTTCGCCAGCCAGGTAAAGCTTTTCGCATCGTAATCGGCTTCACGGTCATAGGTCAGCGCCAGGGCCGCCGGCAGGTTCATGGTGCCCAAGGTATAGCCGTCGGCGTCTGCCGCCGCTACCTTAGTGAAACCGATCTGCCCGCCAGCCCCGGGGCTGTTGCGTACCACGACCGAAGCATCCTCCGCCAGATAGGCTTCAAGGTGGCTCGCGATGGTTCGCGCCATCACATCGGTCCCGCCACCAGCAGAATATCCGACTATCATGTTGATCGGTTTGCCGGGGTATTCAGACGCCGCAGCGGTACCGGACAGCCCGACGAAGCAGGACAACGCCATCGTCGTAATTGAAAGAATGCGACCGATTTTCTTCATAGCAATCACCTGTCTGTTTTTATTGATTTGGCTTTCGAATAGATATTTTGCGTAATCTACTTTTTCCGTTTTCCCCAGTTACTGGGACACCACACTCAACCGCACCCGTGGCACTCCTCGTTTGAAAGAAGATTAAATTTCAGTGCCGGGTGATAGCCGGTAAATGCTTTTAGCCGTTCCAGCAAAGGCAGCATGGCGATCGTCGTCACTCCAATGGGTGGCAATACGCTGAAACGCATTCCACAGAACGCCATAGGAAAAGCTGCCCTTGTCCACTGGAAAATTGCTTTCGAACATACAGCGATCAGCGCCAAAAAGGCTGACACAGCAATCAACATACGGACGGATCGCATCACTCAGTTGCCGGGAATTCGGGGGTAGCTCTCCCTTGTCGAAGCCAAAGCCCATGATTGGCATGCCAAAACCGCCAATTTTCAGAGCGACATTGGGAAGAGTGGCCAAGCGCGACAGCGCATCTCGCCAGGCCTGTTGATGTTCGGCCTTGCGTCCGGCATAGGGACCTACACCCAGCGGCCCTCCGGCATGATTGAGCACAATCTGCAAATCCGGTAACTGACGGGCCAGCGTTTCGACTTCATCGAGCTGGGTCTGGTACGCCCAGATGTCGAGCGAGAGGTTCCTCCGCGCCAGCTCCCGGGCTCCGTCGACAAAGGCGCGACTGGTCATTAGCCCCGGGGACGCGGGTACGGGATTCGAGCGCACATCGGGATCCGGATGCGAAGCGACCGGAATTCGCACGCCGCGAAACAGCCCCCCACCCGCTTCGGTCATGTCCTCCAGGACCGGAGCGACACCCGCTCCCATGAGAAGATCGGCGCTACCGACGATCCCAGCGGCAACACGGGTGCGGCCGTAAAAGCCACTGCGGGCCTGGGCCCCGACCCCGCGCACAAACTCGACCTCACCGACCGGGCGATAGGCGTCTGGCCCGTCCGCCCGATACATCGTCCGGCACTGGACGAAGACGGAGGCGGTGATCCGATGCCCGCTCCCGCCGATATCGTCGGCGAACTCCTCCAACAAATAGCGGAATCCCTCGCGATCCCATAAATGGTGATGGGCATCGACAATTTCCTGCTCGGGGAAAAGTGGCGGCTCCGTCATGGTGGACAGCCACTCCGGGCGCGGATCGCCATTGGGGGATGTCACTTCAGGCCGCCGCAGCCAGGGCCGCTTCTGCTTTTCAGCCTGATCGCCGGGAGCCGTTGAGGCGCTCCTTTCGCCTGGTTTCGACATCAACTACCTCTTTATGTTCTCTCGCTTACCCTGTGCCATCTTTCCTTGCTGTTTGTTCAGGCAGGCAAGACGACCTGGCATACAGCCGACGCAGGAATGTGTCAGAACCGGTACAGGATGGCCGGATTGGTCGACAGGCAGGCCTCGAACTGGGCACTGCTCAGCACGTCGCCCAGGAATGTCAGCATGTCCGCGGTTTCAGGCAGCGGCGGTTCGGTCATCACATGCGGCCAGTCGCTGCCC
>JABXIM010000032.1 GCA_013373085.1 Oceanospirillaceae bacterium
TGCTCTACCGACTGAGCTATCTGGGCAACTCAAGTGGCGCGTATTTTGCCCCGCTGGCGGGCAGCTGTCAACGCAATTTCTTCAATTTTTTCAGAGACTTTGCGATTTTCTTCCAAAGCCGTCCGCGGTTGGTTATTCCTTGTGCATCGGTTCTTCGATCAGGTGCGGATTGCCGGTCTTTTCTGCGTGCTTGAGGCGGTGGTGCAGACCGCTTTTGGCGAGCATATGGGCGCTAACCGGTGCCGTGATGAACAGGAAGATGGTGATCAGCAGCTCGTGGATACTGAGGGCGCCGCTGACCCAGGTCGACAGAATCATCGAGCCGATCAGCAGGCAGCCGACGCCCAGGGTCGTGGCTTTGGTGGGGGCGTGCAGCCGGGTGTAGAAGTCCGGCAGGCGCGCGAGGCCCACCGACCCCAGCAGCACGAAGACGCCGCCAACGAGCAAAAACAGCGAGACGATCAGTTCGATCCAGAAAGGCATAGCGAACTCCTATTCGATAATGTCGCCGCGAAGCAGGAACTTGCACACCGCCACAGTGCCGATGAAGCCCAGCATCGCGATCAGCAGTGCGGCCTCGAAATACAGCGAGGTGCCCTGCCAGATACCGAACAGGATGATCAGCGCACTGCTGTTGATGTACATGGTATCCAGCGCCAGGGTCCGGTCCGGCAGGCCCGGGCCGGACTGGAGGCTCCAGAAGTTCAGGATCAGCGCGATGCTGACCATGGCGAAAACGAGCGGCAGTACCCAGCTCAGCATCCGAAAATCTCCTTCAGCGGCGTTTCGTAGCGCGCCTTGACGGTGCGGATCAGTTCCTCCTCGTCTTCGACGTGAAGCGCGTGCAGCAGCAGACGGGACCGGTCGTCCGAGACGTCGGCGCTGACGGTGCCCGGGGTCAGGGTGATGGTGCTGGCCAGTATGGTGATCGGCAGGTCGCCGGTGATATCCAGTGGCACCGATACAAACGAGGGCTTCAACGCCATGCGTGGCCTGATGATCAGTAACGCCACCTGGAGGTTGGCGACCAGGATATCGATCAGGACGCGCATCAGGTAAAGAAGTGCCTTAAATGGCCTGCGGATGCCGGGATGGGGATTGCGCAGGCGGTTGGTGAGTAGCGGAATCAGGATCGCCAGCACGGCGCCGAGCAACAGGTGGCCGGGCGATGTCGACTGGTTCAGCAACAGCCAGACGACGAACAGCAACAGGCTGTGAAAGGGTGTCGGGAATAGCATGCGCATTGGTTAGAGTCCTCCAGGATCAGCTGTCTGGAGCACGCCGTTGATCTGTGCCGGCACGTCATGCAACTGCTGCGCGGTGGCATCGGTCAGGGCCGTCAGCGGGCCGCCGAGCAGAGACATCAGCAACGGTGTCGACAGCAGCAGCACGACAGCGGTCAGCTGTGCCGGATTGACCGGTGTGGCGACCGGTGTTTCGCCATTGATGTTCCAGAACAGGTTGGAGCCCGCGCGTGACAGTGCCATCAGTGCGATCAGGCTGCTGATCAGCAGGACTGGCCAGAGCCACTGCATTTCACTGACCGCCAGCGCCGACTTCATCAGCAGTGCCTTGCCGACGAAGCCGGACAGCGGCGGCATGCCGATCACCGCCAGGGCTCCGATGAAGAACAGGATACCGAGCCACTTGCCCTGGTGCATCGGCCGTGCGGCAATCAGGCGGTCGTCGGCTTTGCCGCGCTGGCGGCCGATCAGGTCGGCGAGCAGGAACAGGCCGGCGCTGACCAGGGTGGTGTGGATCAGGTAGTAGAGCGCCGCGGAGGTGGCGGCCTCGCGTTCCAGACCGAGGCCCGCCAGCAGGGTGCCGACGGAGATGATGATCAGGTGCGCCACCAGGCGGCGCATGTTCTTCGCGGCAAGGGTGCCAAGGCCACCGATCATCAGGGTGAGAAGCGACAGCCACCAGAGCCAGGGGCCGGCCAGGCCCGACAGGTCGCCGGCGCTGTCGCCGAAGATCACGGTGAATACCCGCAGGATGGCGTAGACGCCCACCTTGGTCATGATGGCGAACAACGCCGCCACCGGCGGCGCCGCTGCCGAGTAGGCCGCCGGCAGCCAGAACTGCAGCGGCAGGATGGCGGCCTTGAGTCCGAATACGATCAGCAGCATCAGGCCACCGGCCTTGACCAGCGGCAGGTCGGTTTCGTTCACCAGCTGAACCTGCCGCGCCATGTCGGCGATATTCAGCGTGCCGAGGGTGCCGTAAAGGATACCCAGCGCAAACAGGAAGATCGCCGAACCGGCGAGGTTCAGGATCACGTAGTGCAGACCCGCGCGGGTACGCTGTTTGCCGCCGCCGAACATCAACAGACCGTAGGAGGCGATCAGCAGCACCTCGAAGAACACGAACAGGTTGAAGATATCGCCGGTCAGAAAGGCGCCGTTGATGCCCAGCAACTGGAACTGCATCAGGGGCTGGAAGAAGGAGCCTTGCTCGTCGGCCGGGCCAAAGGTATAGAGCAGCGAGCAGAATGCCAGCACCGCGGTCAGCAGTACCATCAGGGTGCTGAGGCGGTCGCCCACCAGCACGATGCCGAACGGCGGCGCCCAGTTGCCCAGCGTGTAGACGATGATCTGCCCCGAATGCGATTGCACCAGCAGCAGGATAGCGATCAGGACCCCGGCCGCGGCCAGCGACAGTGCGAAGTTGCGCTGACGCACGCGGCTCTGGGTCAATGGCGGCAGCAGCATCAGCAGGCCGCCGAGCAGCGGCAGAATCAGCGGTAGTATCAGCAGGTGGTCCATCAGCTGCGATCCCCTCCGGTGCTCTCGGGCAGCTTGCCGTCGACGTGGTCATTGCCGAGGTCGCCGCGCGCACGCATTGCCAGGATGACGACGAAGGCGGTCATGGCGAAACCGATGACGATGGCGGTCAGCACCAGTGCCTGCGGCAGCGGGTCGGCGTAGTTCTCTGACGTGCCGAGAACCGCGGCACCGCTGACGGTGAGACGGCCCGAGGCGAACAGGAACAGGTTCACCGCGTAGGACAACAGGGTCAGGCCGACGACCACCGGGAAGGTACGGCCGCGCAGCGTCAGGAAAATGCCACAGGCGGTCAGCAGGCCGACACAGAAGGCATACAGGGCTTCCATCAATCTTGCTCCTTGGTCACGGGACGCTCGCTGGTGGTCATCTGGCCCAGATTCGCCAGAATCAGCAGGGTGGCTCCAACCACCGTGAGATAGACGCCGAGGTCGAACATCATGGCGCTGGCGAGCTCGAATTTGCCCACCACCGGCCAGTAGAAATAATCGAACCAGGATGTCAGGAAGGGACGCCCGAACAGCCAGCTGGCGATACCGGTGAGGGCTGAAATCATCACGCCGCAGGCAATCAGGCGGTGATAGCGGATATCCAGCCGAGCCTTCATCCAGTCGACGCCGTGGGCCATATACTGCAGGATCAGCGCCACCGCCGTGACCAGTCCGGCAATGAAGCCGCCGCCGGGCAGGTTGTGACCGCGCAGGAAAATGAACACCGACACCAGCAGCGCCAGCGGCAGCAGGCTCTGGGAGATGACCGCCAGGATCATCGGGTGGCGATCCACCGCCCACTGACGTCCTTCGCTGTCGCCGGACGGCATGAACAGGCGCAGGCCTGCGAGCAGGTTGTAGATGCCGAGCGCGGCGATGCCGAGCACGGTGATCTCGCCCAGGGTATCGAAGCCACGGAAGTCGACCAGGATCACGTTGACGACGTTGGTACCGCCGCCGCCGGTCTTGCTATTGGTGAGGAAGTAATCGGAGATGGTTTCCAGCGGCCGCGTCATCAACGCGTAGCTGATGGTGCCGACGATGCCGCCTATCAGGCCGGCGATGCAGATATCACGCAGGATGCGACGCGGGCTCGACTCCTTCGGCGTTTTCTGCGGCAGGAAGAACAGCGCCAGCATCAGCAGGATAATGGTCACGACTTCCACCGCCAGCTGGGTCAGCGCCAGGTCCGGCGCGGAGAAACGCGCGAACGCCAGCGATACGATCAGGCCGACCACCGACAGCATCAGCAGCGCCACGATACGGTTGCGGTTGCAGATCACGGTGGCGAGACCGCCGACCACCAGCAGGCCGCCGGCAATCAGGCTGGGGCCGTCGAGCGGCAGATGGGCACGGCTGCCGTTGAGAACCGACAGCTCGGTCAGCGCCGGCCAGACCATCAGAATCAGCAGCACCAGCATCAGCAGCAGGTAGCGCTGCAGCGAGCCGTTTTCGAGTCGCTCCAGCAGCCAGTTGGCCGCCTGCTGGACACGCCGCATCGCCATTTCGTAGGACTCGCTGGCATTCCACTCGGGGAACTGTTTCTGGAAACGGAACAGGTGCGCGCGGTTGAAGTAGATGAACAGTCCGCCGGCCATCGCCACCATGCTCATCACCAGCGGCAGATTGAAGCCGTGCCAGATCGCCAGACTGTAGTCCGGCAGTTCGCTGCCGAGCACCGCTGCAGATGCCACATTGAGCAGCGGGCCCACGACCACGTTCGGCAGGATGCCGACCAGCAGGCAGAGCGCCACCAGGATTTCCACCGGTACCTTCATGTAGCGCGGCGGTTCGTGGGGCGTTTTCGGCAGGTTGATCGGTTCGCCGTTGAAGAAAACGTCGTGGATGAAGCGCACCGAGTAGGCCACCGAGAAGACGCCGGCAAGGGTCGCCAGCACCGGGATCATCCAGGAAAGCGAGCCGAGGAACTCCTGCTCCAGGGTTTCGGCGAAGAACATTTCCTTCGACAGGAAACCGTTGAGCAGCGGCACGCCGGCCATCGCCGAGGCGGCTATCATCGCCAGCGCGGCGGTATAGGGCATGTACTTCCAGAGGCCGTTGATGCGGCGCATGTCACGCGAGCCACACTCGTGATCGATGATCCCGGCAGCCATGAACAGCGAGGCCTTGAAGGTGGCGTGGTTGATGATATGGAACACCGCGGCGACCGCTGCGAGCTTGGTGCCGAGACCGAATAGCAGGGTGATCAGCCCCAGGTGGCTGATGGTCGAGTAGGCCAGCAGCCCCTTGAGGTCATGCTTGAAGTTGGCGAAGTAAGCGCCCACTAACAGCGTGGTCAGACCGGTCATGCTGACCACGATGAACCAGAGCTCGGTACCGGAGAGTGCAGGATAAAGCCGCGCCAGCAGGAAGATGCCGGCTTTTACCATGGTGGCCGAATGCAGGTAGGCGCTGACCGGGGTCGGCGCGGCCATCGCGTGCGGCAGCCAGGAATGGAACGGGAACTGGGCCGACTTGGTGAAGACGCCGGCCAGGATCAGCAGCAGGGCAACCGGATACCAGCGGTGCGCGCGAATCAAATCCCCGCTCTGCAGGATGACGTCGAGATCGAAGCTGGTGGCGATCCGTCCCAGCAGCAGGATGCCGGCCAGCAGTGCCAGGCCGCCGGCGCCGGTGACCGTCAGCGCCAGCCGGGCGCCGCGCCGCGCCTCGGGCTTGTGCCACCAGAAACTGATCAGCAGGTAAGAACTGATGCTGGTCAGCTCCCAGAACAGCCACAGCTGCAGCAGGTTGCCGGACAGCACGATGCCGAGCATCGCGGTCATGAACAGCATCAGGTACGAATAGAAACGCCCCATCGAGTCCTTGGCGGACAGGTAATAGCGGGCGTACAGGATGACCAGCAGGCCGATGCCGAGAATCAGGATCGAGAACAGCAGTGCCAGGCCGTCGAAACGAAAGCTGAGGTCCAGGCCCAGCGAAGGAATCCAGGGCAGCGTCGCCTTGATGCTGCCACTTTCAGCCATTTGCGGGATCAGGCTTAGAATCAGAGCCAGCGCCAGCGCGGGCAATGCCGCGGTAGCCCAGGCGCATCGCGTCCGCCCCCAGCTAGCCGTCAGTAGTGGAACAAGCGCGCCCAGCAATGGCAGCAGTGGTATCCACATCAAGGTCATGCCGAATTCTTTCCTGCTTCAGACTTGTTGATTCGTCCCTGGGATAGCGGGGCGCGGGCTCAGGACTCGTCTTTGCTGGGCGGCACGTAGCCGTCCGCCTTGGCATAGTCTTCGCCGCTCATGAATTTTTCCATCTCCTGCTGCAGAAACTCGCGCGTCGACGGGTCCATCATGCTCAGATGCTTTTCGTTGATCAGCATGGTCTGGTGCTCGGTCCACTCGATCCAGGCTTTCTTGGAGACGTTTTCGTAGATGTCCATGCCTTTCGGGCCGGGGTACGGCGGGCGCTCGAGCCCTTCGAGTTCCTGTTTGTACTTGCGGCAGAAAACGGTACGGGTCATCAGTATCTCCGATCGGGGATTAAGCATTGGGTAGGCATTCCAGCAACCGTTTTACCGGGGCGGCAAGGCCGATGCTGGATTGCTGGCCTAAGTTATACCAGAGTCGTGGCGCGCCTTCCATGACAGCCCCGTCATCGCGCAACTCGACGAGAACCGGCGTGATATCGAGGTGAAAGTGGCTAAATGTGTGGCGTAATGGAGATAGCGGCCGGGCCGAATTTAGGTCTAGCGCCAACCCGGTTTCGCCCTCGGCATCGCGCAGGTCGGCTGATTCCGGCAGGCTCCATAGCCCGCCCCAGATACCGCTCGGCGGACGCTGTTGCAGCAGCACCTCGCCGTCGCTGTTGCGCACCAGCAGCATCAATGTCTGGCGCACAGGCAGCGTCTTTTTCGGTCGCGGTGCCGGCAGCTCGCCGGTACGGCCCTGGGCAAAGGCTTCGCAGTGTTGCTGCAGCGGGCATAGCAGGCAGCCTGGCTTGCTCCGGGTGCAGAGCGTGGCGCCCAGGTCCATCATCGCCTGGGTGTAATCGCCGGCCCGCCGCTGTGGGGTGTTGCGTTCGGCGTACTGCCAGAGTTCCTTCATGACCGCCGGAGCCCCGGGCCAGCCGTCGACGGCGTAGAAGCGGGCCAGCACCCGCTTGACGTTGCCGTCGAGGATGGCAGCGCGCTTGCCGGTCGAAATCGACAGGATGGCGCCGGCGGTGGAGCGGCCGATCCCGGGCAACGCCTCCAGCCCCTCGACGCTGTCGGGAAACGCGCCGCCGAAGTCGCTGGCGACGATACGCGCGGCCTTGTGCAGGTTGCGCGCACGGGCGTAATAGCCAAGGCCGGTCCAGAGGTGCAGCACCTCGTCCTGGGGGGCTTCGGCAAGGCTGTGAACGTCCGGAAAGCGAGCGATGAAACGCTCGAAGTACGGAATCACCGTCGCCACCTGAGTCTGCTGCAGCATGATCTCGGAGACCCAGGTGTGGTAGGCGGTCTTCTGCGCCTGCCAGGGCAGGTCGTGGCGGCCGTGGCGCTCGAACCAGTCGAGCACTGCATCGTGAAACTGTTGCGGTGTCATCAGTTGCCAAACAGCCCCTTGATCAGATCCTTGGCCTTCTTGGCTTCCTCGCCGAGCCGGTCCTGAAGCTTCTGGTCCACCTCCTCTTCGACTTTTGCCTGGACTTCCTGTTTGAGCTGCTGCTTCACCAGGTCCTCGAACACGCTGAGGTCGGGGCGGCACAGTTTCGCCGGGGGGGTATCGAAGCTGCCCTTGCAGTTCACCGGCCACTCGACGCCCTGGATCTTGTTGTTGACCGAGCAGCTCTGCTTGAACAGGTTTTCCTCGATCGACAGACCGAGACGGTAGTCGAGCGAGCGCTGCGGCAGGTTCACCGAGCCGCGGCCCTTGAGCGCCATGGCGTCGAGGGAGGCCGCGAGGTCCTGGTTGCTGATGACACCGTTGCTGATCCGGAAGTTGCCACCGAGATTGGCGAAGGGGGTCGAGCGGTCCACCTGCTGGGTGTTGACGCCGAGGCTGCCGAGGGTATTGAAGCCCTGGCAAATGGTCTGCGCCATGCTGATGCCCTCGACGGTACCGTCGCTGACGTTGAAGTTGGCGTTGCCGCTGAGGCTGTTGACGATGGCATCTACAGAGCGGCCTCGGGCGCTGACATCGGCTTGGCTGCTGAGGGTGCCGGTGAGGCGTGGCGGTTCGCCGGTCAGCGTCTGCAGCAGCGTGCCGATCTGCAGTCCGCTGATATTCTTCTTCACACTCAGCCGTACCGGTTGCTGGCGCATATCCAGAACCGCGCTGCTGCGCACGCCGCCACCGAACAGGTTGGCATTGATGCGGCTGAAGTTGGCGACGCCGCCGTGGGCGCTGACCGCGAGTTCGACGTCGCGCATGGCGATGCCCGAGGCCGTGAGCTGCTTGAGCCCGAGACTGGCATCGAGTTCAAGATTCTGCAGCGCCTCGACCGGGATCACCGGCTCCTTGGAATAGGCGCCGCCGGCGGGTTTCGCGTCCTGGGCACCGGTGTCGCCGGCTTGTGACGGGGCGGCCTTGGCGGACTTGGGCGGCAGGTAGCGATCGGCGTCGAGCTGGTCGCCATCGAGTTGGAGGCTCAGGGCGCCACTGCCAAGATCGAAACCAAGGCGGCCGTTGAAGTGGCTGTCGTCGAGGGTCAGCGTCAGCGGCGCCAGCGACAGGGTGTTGGCGGGGCCGTTGATCGCGGTGCCGAGGGAAACCCGGGTCAGGGCGTTGGCGTCGGCGGTTTCCGGCACCGGCTGCCCCAGGCTGGCCAGCAGCGCTCTGGCGTCGAATTGCGCCACCTTGAGTTCGCCGCCGAATTTCGGCGCCTTGAAATCCTGCACCGAAACCGAGCCGGCGGCACTGAGGTTCGCGAGTTTCAGGCTCAGGTTGTCGATGCGCGCGAGTTCGGTGCCGAGATCCGCCGACAGGTCGCCGCCGAGGCGCACCTCGACCGGTTGGTCGCCGAGAGACGCGGTTTGTACACCGATGGTGCTGTCGAGGCCACGCAGGCGGTACTGCTGCGCCCGCGGGTCGAGCTGGGCCTCCGCCTGCAGCTGTATGCTGGCGTCCAGTTCCTGGCCCCCAGCGTTTTTCTGCAGACTGAAGGCGATTTCGAGCGGGAACCAGGCTCCGGCCTGAACCTGTCCGGTGGTGACGGACAGGTTCAGCAGCGTCAACTGGCTTTGGGCCTGGCGGTCGTCGAGGCTCAGGCGGCCATCACTGATCTGGATGCCTTCGATGTCGAGGGAGACGGGCTCGACGGTCGGTTCGCTCGGCTTGCCTGCGACCGACGCGGTACCTGGCTGGGCAGCGGAGGCCTCGCCGGCTGCTGCTGCTGCGGCGGCTGCCGGTGTCCAGTTGTCGCTGCCGTCGGCCTGGCGCACCAGACTCAGATCGAGGCCGGTGACTTCAACGCTGCTCATCTCGACCTGGCGCGACAGCAGGGGCAGCAGCTTGACGGCTACTTTAGCCTGCTCCAGCCGGGCCAGCTGCGGCCGGTCCGGGTAACGCGCCTGCACGCCGTTGAGCTCGAGTCCCAGCCAGGGGAACAGCGTCCAGTCGATGTCGCCGTCGATCGACAGCTCCAGACCGGCCTTGTCCAGTGCCAGTTTCTCGATATCGGCCTTGTAATCGTTTGGGTCGATGAAGAATCCGAGCAGGACTCCCGCCGCCACAATCAGGATGACCACCAGGCCAACCAGACCCAGTATCAGCTTCGCCATGCCTTTCATGCCTGCCTCCGTTCGCATTCTGTGGCCGCCAGCATAATCAGATCCTGTTAAGATGCAATGCCTGTGCCGTTTCTTCCGCAGGACGCCCGGCTCGTGCGCCGCCGCGGACTTAGATGTATAATCCCCCGCCTGATTCAAGCTATCCGGAGAGCCCCATGGCAGAGCGTACCGCCACGGTCACCCGCAACACCCTGGAGACGAAGATCACCGTCTCCGTCAACCTGGACGGCAGCGGTAAGCTGAAAGCCGATACCGGAGTGCCCTTTCTCGAGCACATGCTGGACCAGATAGCGCGTCATGGCCTGATCGATCTCGATATCCACTGTGACGGCGACATCCATATCGACGACCATCACAGCGTCGAGGATATCGGCATCACCATGGGCCAGGCGTTCGCCAAGGCAGTCGGAGACAAAAAAGGCATCATGCGCTACGGCCATGCCTACGTGCCGCTGGACGAGGCGCTGTCACGCGTCGTCATAGACTTCTCCGGCCGCCCGGGCCTGCATATGGACGTCGAGTTCACCCGCGCCGCCATTGGCAAGATGGACACCCAATTGTTCTGGGAGTTCTTCCAGGGCTTCGTCAATCATGCCGCCGTGACGCTGCATATCGACAACCTCAAGGGATTTAACGCGCATCACCAGGCCGAAACCATTTTCAAGGGATTCGGCCGGGCGCTGCGTTTCGCGCTGCAGATCGACGAGCGCGCCGCCGATCAGATGCCTTCGACAAAAGGGAGCCTGTAAATGTCGTCTATCGCCGTTATCGACTATGGCATGGGCAACCTGCACTCGGTGGCCAAGGCGCTGGAGTTCGTTCAGCCGGGCATAGAGGTTCGGGTGACCGCCGATCCTGAGCAGGTGCGCACCGCGGACCGGGTGTTGCTGCCGGGTGTGGGCGCGATCCGGGACTGCATGGCCGAAATCAGGCGTCTCGGCGTCGATCGCGAGGTGGCCGAGGCGATCGCCTCCGGTAAGCCGTTCCTTGGGATCTGCGTCGGCTATCAGGCGCTGATGCAGGACTCCGAGGAGAACGGCGGTGTTCCCTGCCTTGGCCAGTTCGACGGCCACGTGCGCTTTTTCGGCGACGACCTGCGCGACGCGAGCGGCGACAAGCTCAAGGTGCCGCACATGGGCTGGAACTGCGTCGAGCAGAGCCTCGACCATCCACTCTGGGCCGGCATCGAAAATGGCAGCCGTTTCTATTTCGTCCATAGCTACTATGTGAAGCTGGATCAGCGCGACCAGGTCGCGGCGACCTGCAATTACGGCCTGGACTTCGATGTGGCGCTGCATCACAAGAACGTGTTCGCGGTACAGTTCCACCCGGAAAAGAGCGCCAAGCCGGGGCTGCAGCTGCTGAAGAACTTCCTTAACTGGGACGGCAAGAGCAGTTAACAGTTAACCGTTAATGGGTGGCCTGCGCCGCCGGTTAAACAATCAGTGAGACCCAAATGCTTATTATCCCTGCGATCGATCTGAAAGACGGCAAATGCGTGCGCCTGCGCCAGGGCCGCATGGACGACTCCACCGTCTTTTCCGACAACCCGGTCGATATGGCCGCCAAGTGGGTCGAGGCCGGCTGCCGTCGCCTGCACCTGGTGGACCTCAACGGCGCCTTTGCCGGCACCCCGGTCAATGGCGAGATCGTCAGCGCCATCGCCAAGGCCTATCCGAATCTGCCGATCCAGATCGGCGGCGGTATTCGCAGCGCCGATACCATCGAAGCCTACCTGCAGGCCGGCGTCGACTACGTGATCATCGGCACCAAGGCGGTGAAGGAACCGGATTTCGTTACCGAGATGTGCAAGCAGTTTCCGGGACACATTATCGTCGGCCTCGACGCCCAGGATGGTTACGTGGCCACCGATGGCTGGGCCGAGGTGTCGCAGGTCAAGGCGGTGGACCTGGCCAAGCGTTTCCGCAACGACGGCGTCTCGTCCATTGTCTATACCGATATCAGCCGTGACGGCATGATGCAGGGCGTCAACGTCGAGGCGACCGTGGAGCTGGCCCGCGAAGGCGGCATCCCGGTCATCGCCTCCGGCGGCGTCACCAACATGGACGACATCCGCGCGCTGGCCGCGGTCGCCGACCAGGGCATCCTCGGCGCCATTACCGGACGTGCCATCTACGAAGGCACGCTCGACGTGGCCGAGGCCCAGACCTACTGCGACCAGTCCGGCAACTGAGGAGAGATTTCATGGCTCTGGCGAAACGCATCATCCCCTGCCTCGACGTCGAGAACGGCCGCGTGGTCAAGGGTGTCCAGTTCGTCGACATCCGCGATGCCGGCGACCCGGTGGAAATCGCCCGCAAGTACGACGAGCAGGGCGCGGACGAAATCACCTTCCTCGACATCACCGCCAGCCATGAAGGCCGCGACACCATGGTGAACACCGTGGAGCGCATGGCGTCCCAGGTGTTCATCCCGCTGACCGTCGGCGGCGGCATCCGCACCTGCGAGGACATCCGAAAGCTGCTCAACGCCGGTGCCGACAAGGTGTCGATCAACACCGCTGCGGTGTTCAATCCCGAGTTCGTGCGCGAGGCCGCCGAGCGTTTCGGTTCCCAGTGCATCGTCGTGGCGATCGATGCCAAGAAGGTGTCCCGCCCGGACGAAGAGGACAAGTGGGAGATCTTCACCCACGGCGGCCGCAAGCCGACCGGCCTCGACGCCGTTGAGTGGGCGCGCAAGATGGTCGACTACGGCGCCGGTGAAATCCTGCTGACCTCGATGGACCGCGACGGCACCAAGAACGGTTTCGACCTCGGCGTTACCCGTGCCATCTCCGAGGCGGTCCATGTGCCGGTGATCGCCTCCGGCGGCGTCGGCAACCTGGATCACCTGGTCGACGGCTGTATCGAGGGCAAGGCCGATGCCGTACTGGCGGCGTCGATCTTCCACTTCAACGAATACACCATTCCGCAGGCCAAGGCCTATATGCGCGAGCGGGGTATCGAGGTCCGGCTCTGATCAGTTAAGTCTGGAAGCACGTAGAAAAGGCCGCGACTGCATCAGCCGTCGCGGCTTTTTTTTGTACAGGGAACCTCTTATTCTCTTGGCTCCAGCGTTAACCGCAAAGCTGAAGGACTAGTAATGCATCGTCTCGGGTTGTTACCGCTCATCTTGGGCCTGCTGGCCACGGCCGCGCAGGCGGTCACGGTACGCGTCGCGACGGTCGAGAGCCTGGTCGAGGCGGTGGAATACAGCGCCCCCGCACGGGTGGTGGCCGAAGATCACAGTCTGCTCAGCGCCCAGATCAGTGGCCTGATCGACGCGATCAGGGTACGGGTCGGGGAGCGCGTTGTCGCCGGACAGGCGCTGGTACAGCTCGAGTGCCATGACTACGATCTGGCATTGCAGCAGGCACGCAGCAATCTCGATTCTCTCGACGCCCGTATCCGGCTGGCGCATCAGCAACTCGAACGCGCCAAAACATTGGTCAAGCAACGTAATGCCTCTGTCGAATTGCGCGACCAGCGCCAGAGCGAGCTGGACCAGCAGGTCGCCGAGCGCGCCGGAGCGGTTCTGGTTATCGACAAGGCCCAGCTGGCGGTCAAACGTTGCAGCGTCAATGCCCCGTTTGATGGCGTCGTTACTGAGCGGCTGGCATCCGAAGGCAGCCTCGCAAGCCCCGGAACGCCCCTGCTGAAACTGCTGCGAGACCAGGCGCTGGAAGTCGAGGCGGAGGTGCCCCTGGAACAGGTCGAGAGTCTGCGGCGAGCTCAGCAGCGTGCGTTCGTCAACGACGGGCGTCGCTATCCGTTGACGCTGCGCAGCGTGGTGCCGCTGGTGGACAGCCGTACCCGCACCCGCCCGATCCGGCTCGTTTTCGGCGACGATGCGGCGCTGGCCGGCAGCAGCGGACGGCTGGTCTGGCAGGCGCCGCAGCCGCGCCTTCCGGCATCGCTGATGGTGCGCCGCGGCGGTCAGCTGGGGCTGATGTTGTATGACGGCGGGCGTGCCCGTTTTGCCCCGCTGCCCGACGCCCGCGAGGGCCAGGCCGCGGAGGTGGACTTACCTCGGGGTAGCCTGGTGATCGTCGAGGGGCAACAGGTGCTCAACGATGGCGACGAGGTCGAGCGATAGGGATGTCGTTTGTCACAGGTCCCGCGGCGTCTGCCGCTGCGGACAACTCGAAGGAGTAGGGAATGCTCAAGCGCCTGATCGGTCATCATGTCCTGGCCAACCTGCTGTTCGTACTGGTGCTGGTGGTCGGCGTGCTGGCCTACAACCTGCTGCCGCGGCAGCAGGATCCCAGCATCAACTTCAACTGGATCGTCGTCACAACGGCGCTCCCGGGCGCCTCGGCTGAAGATGTGGAAAAACGCGTCACCGAGCCGCTGGAGCAGGCGATCCGGGGGATCCCCGATATCAAGTTCGCCTCGTCGAACAGCCGCGAGGGTGTATCCAGCCTGCTGGTGCGGTTCGAGGATATCGACGCCCGCACCTTCGATAAGCGAGTCAGCGACCTGCGCCGCGAAATACAGGATGCCGAGGACGAGCTGCCGGAGGCGGTGGTGGATCCGCTGATCGTCGAACTGACCACCGCCAATGCCTTCCCCAGCGTCACGCTGGCGGTGGTCGGCGAAGCCGACGATGAAAACCTGCGCCTGCAGGCGCGCAGCATCGAGCGTGATCTCGAGGCGCTGGCCGGCGTCGACCGCGTCGACCCGATCGGGCTGGACGATCCCGAGCTTCAGATCAACTTCCAACCCGAGACGCTGGAGGCATTCGGTCTGTCGCCGACCCAGGTGGCCGACAGCGTCGCGCTCTGGTTCCAGGATATCTCGGCCGGCAGCGTCGACGTCGGCGGCACCTCCTGGCTGGTGCGCCTGGCTGGTCGCGATGCCTCGCCGGACCGGGTCAAGCAGATCCCGCTGGTGGGGCTCGGCGGTGAGGAGGTCACACTGGACCGCATCGCCGCCGTGGTGCAGGCACGGGAAAAGCCAAGCCAGGAGGCGATTATCGACGGCCGCCCGGCGGTGGTGATGGCGGTGATGAAACAGGGCGAGACCAACACCCTGGAGCTGGTCGAGCGCGTGCGCCTTTACATGGACGAACGCAACGCGCTGCGGGTGCAGACCGGTGTCGAACTGGTGATGGTCGATGACCAGACCGTGCCGACCCGCGACGCCATCCGGCTGATGCAGAACAATGCTCTGATCGGCCTGCTGCTGGTGCTGCTGGTCGCCTGGTTGTTCCTCGGCGCCCGGATCGCGCTGCTGACGGCGATTGGCATACCCTTCGTGCTCGCCGGTACCTTCTGGGTGCTCTGGGTCAGTGGCGAAACGCTCAACGTGACGGTGCTGCTCGGCGTGGTGATCGTGCTGGGGATGCTGGTCGACGACGCCGTGGTGGTGGTCGAGGCGATCTATTACCGGTTGCAGCAGGGCGAGCCGGCGCTGGACGCGGCGGTGGCCTCGCTGAAGGAGGTCGGCTGGCCCGTCACCAGTGCGGTTCTGACGACGATGGCGGCCTTTCTGCCGCTGATGCTGCTGCCCGGCATTCTCGGCGACTTTATGCGGGTGATCCCGATGGTGGTCACTATCGCGCTGGCGATCTCGCTGATCGAGGCGTTCTGGATGCTGCCGGCCCACGTCTCCGTGGCCCGAATCGACCTGCGCAATCCCGGCCGCCTGCAGCGCTGGCGTATTCGCGCCACCCGCCGCCTGCAGGTGTTCTATATACGCGTACTGATTCGGGCGCTGCGCCGGCCGGTACTGACACTTTCGCTGATGGTGGCGCTGTTCGCGGGTTCCCTCGGCGTGGTCGGTGCCGGGCTGATCAAGCTGGACTTCTTCGCATCGGACCCGCTGCGGCTGTTCTACGTCAATATCGAGATGCCGCCGCAGACGCCGCTGGGGCGCACCCTGGACAAGGTGCGCGAGGCCGAGCAACTGGTGCGACGCCAGCTCGGCGACGAGGATCTGCGTGCGGTGGTGGGTTACGCCGGACAGCAGTTCACCGAGACCGCGCCGCAATTTGGCGACCATTACGGCCAGATCCTGGTCGGGCTCAAGCCCAAGACCGAGGACAACCGCTCGGTCGAGGCGCTGATCGAGGCGGTGCGGCCCGATGTCGAACGGCTCGCGGGCCCTGTTAACGTTTCTTTCCTGCGCCTGGCCGGGGGGCCGCCGGTCTCAAAGCCGATCAGCATCAAGGTGCGCGGCGACGATTACGGCCGCATCCGTGCGGCGGCGGACGCGCTGCTGGCGAAGATGGCCGAGGTGGACGCGATCGTCGATATCAGCGACGATGCCGGCGGCGGCCGCATGACGCTGGTGCTGACGCCCGACTACGACGCCATCAACCGTGCCGGGCTGATGCCGGCCGAGGTGTTGCGCAGCGCCCTGTTACTGGTCGATGGCGAAATCGTTGCCGACATGCAATACCGCGGCGACAAGCTCGAAGTGCGGGTGCGCGCGCAGCCGCGCCGCTACGACGATATCGACCGGCTGCTCGACTTCCGCCTGCCGACGCCGGACGGCGGTCAGGTGCCGCTGTCGACGCTGGTACACGCCGAGCGTACACCGGGCCTCGGCAATATCCGGCATTACAATTTCCGTCGCGCCATCACGGTGGAAGCGGCCCTGGCGCCGGACGGCGACCTCGACACGGTCGCGGCCAACCGGTTGCTGCAGGCGTACTGGGACGGCGAGCTGCAGCGGGACTATCCCAACGTCAACCTGGATTTCTCCGGCGAGCTGGACGATATCCAGGAGGGAATCGACGCCATCGCGGTGCTGTTCGTGTTCGGCGTCGGCCTGATGTACCTGATACTCGGCACGCAGTTCCGCAGCTACTGGCAGCCGGTGATGATCCTGGCGACGGTGCCGATGGCGTTTACCGGTGTGGTGCTCGGGTTGCTGCTGACCCAGAACCCGCTGAGCCTGTTCACGATGTACGGGGTGGTGGCGCTGGCGGGTATCGCGGTCAACGCCGCCATCGTGCTGATTTCGGCTGCCAACAGCCGTATCGCAGAAGGCATGAGCGTGCTGCACGCAACCCTCTACGCGGCACGGCGTCGGGTGATTCCGATCCTGATCACCTCGCTGACCACCATTGCCGGCCTGTTTTCACTGGCCACCGGTCTAGGTGGCGCTTCGCTGGTGTGGGGGCCTGTGGCGACCGCCATCGTCAGTGGTCTGGTGTTCTCGACCCTGCTGACGCTACTGGTGATCCCGACGCTGTACCGGATGTCGATGGGGCGGGCCGCAAAGCGGGCGGGCGAGAGGTTACGCTTAACGCCTGACGCCTGACGAGGATCGAATGCGTTCAGGCCACCATAGACGCAACGCCCCGTTTCGAATTGCCCTTCCGGCTGCCAAACCTGTTCGCCGCGGGGCGCGGCTACGCGTAGCAGGCTATAGGGTTTAGCGAGCCTGCGAATTCCGCCGGGCATATCACTAGGGGCTGTTTTCGCACAATCCGGCGTTGCTCGTCGCTTATGTGGTGCAACCAAACCGCGCAACTCGCGCCTTGCTTTGGGCGAAAACAGTCCCGGCAGGACATATCCACAAACGTCAACAGTCCCTGGGCCGCGGGGCTGAGATCAACCCCGCCTGTCGCGGCCTATCAAGCCAGTTCGAGCACGCGGTCGACCAGCTTGCTGATACCGGCCTGGGCCTCGAGCATGGAGCCGGCGACCATATAGGCCGGGGTGGTAACCACTTTCGCCTCGGCATCCTCGACGATGGCATCGACGCCGCATTCCTGGTGTACACCGCCCATGCGCTCAATGGCGCCGGCGACCTCGGCGTCGTTGCCGATGGTGCAGCGGATACCCTTGCCGAGCAACTGCGGAATCATGGCCGGCGCGATGCAGATCAGCCCGACCGGCTTGCCGGCTGCGTGGATGGCGCGGGCAAAGGCGGCAACATCCTCATTGACCGTGCACTCATCGCCCCTGAGCGCGAAGTCTGACAGGTTCTTGGCAGCCCCGAAGCCGCCCGGCAGGATCAGTGCGTCGTAGTCGGCGGGGCTGGCGGTGCTGATATCGACGATGCGGCCTCGCGCCAGCCGGGCCGACTCCTGCAACACGTTGCGGCTCTCGCCGAGGACCGGCTCTCCGCTCTGGTGGTCGATGACGTGCAATTGCGGCACGTCGGGCGCCATGCACTGGTACTTGGCGCCCTGCTGCTCGAGGCGCAGCAGCGTCAGCACCGACTCGTAGATTTCGGAACCGTCGTACACACCGCAACCCGAAAGAATGACGGCGACCTTTTTCATCCTGAACCTCCTGACCTGTGGATGATCGTTGTTTTTACAGGCCTGCCCCGGCATGTCGGATCCGGTGATGCCAAGCGGCATCGCCAGAGGCTGGCGGACAATTAAAAGCACTATAAATCCCGTGCTTGTAACTGATTCAGCCAGCCTTAGGCAGGCTGTCAGAGCCGGCGGGGCGGCACTTAAACGCACCGGTGAAGAGTTCCCGCCGGCCGGCGCTCGGCGGTATCATAGTTGCGATACGGAGGATTTCGCCAGCGCAGACGCCCCAGTGCGTCCGTTGAACGGCATTGCAGGCCGGTGTTTATTGCGGTTTGTAATAAATCTGTCACGTAACTTCAGTCCAATTGCCAGCGAATCAAGAGGTGTCTGCCCCGTGGCCTTTAACGACAGCCAGCGTTTTTTCCCCGAAACCCGCATGCGCCGTATGCGTGCCGACGATTTCTCCCGCCGTCTGATGCGTGAAAACCGTCTTTCGCCCGATGACCTGATCTATCCGGTGTTTGTGATCGAAGGGGATAACTGCACCGAAACCGTGGCTTCGATGCCCGGTGTCGAGCGCATGAGCATCGACCGGCTGGTGCAGCAGGCCCGCGAACTCGAATCACTGGGCGTGCCGGCGCTGGCGCTGTTTCCGGTGACCCCTGCGGCGGCCAAATCGGAATTCGCCGAAGAGGCCTACAACCCCGACGGCCTGGCGCAGCGGGCGGTCAAGGCGCTGAAGGACGCCTGCCCGGGGCTCGGTGTCATTACCGATGTCGCCCTCGACCCTTTCACCACCCACGGCCAGGACGGCATCATCGATGAGCGGGGCTACGTGCTCAACGACCGTACCGTCGACACCCTGGTGCGTCAGGCGCTGTCCCACGCCGAAGCGGGCGCCGACGTGGTGGCGCCGAGCGACATGATGGATGGTCGAATCGGCTCGATTCGCGAAGAACTCGAAAGCCACGGCCATGTAAACACCCGGATCATGGCTTACTCTGCCAAGTATGCGAGTGCCTACTATGGGCCGTTTCGCGATGCCGTGGGCTCCGCCGGCAACCTCGGCAAGGGCAACAAGTTCGGCTACCAGATGGACCCGGGCAACAGCAACGAGGCACTGCATGAAGTGGGCCTGGACCTGGCGGAAGGCGCCGACATGGTCATGGTTAAGCCGGGAATGCCCTACCTCGATATTGTTCGCCGGGTGAAGGACGAGTTCCAGGTACCGACCTTCGTGTACCAGGTCAGCGGTGAATACGCGATGCACATGGCGGCGTTTCAAAACGGCTGGCTCGACGAGCGCAGCGTGATGCTGGAATCGCTGCTGGCGTTCAAGCGCGCCGGAGCGGACGGCGTGCTGACCTATTTCGCCAAACGCGCAGCACAGCTGCTCAACGAATAACCTTCCGTCGCTCGACGGACAGAGCGATGGAACGCACGGAGACGATGGAATGAACAAAGTAATCGAAGAGCCAGCCGTCGAGGCTGTCGCCAAACTGCGCGGAGACGATGGAATGAGCCAAACGACCGAAGAGCCGGTACTGGATCAGACCGAAGCCACCCAGGCGTTACTGGAGAGCCGCGAGAGCCTGGCGATCACCGAGCCGGTGGAGCAGCCGCCGGTCGATCTCAAGGCGCCGGAACTCTACATCAACCGCGAGCTCAGCCACCTGCAGTTCAACGTGCGGGTGCTGGAGCAGGCGCTCGATCCCGGCTACCCGCTGCTCGAGCGGCTGATGTTCCTGCTGATCTTCTCCAGCAACCTCGACGAGTTCTTCGAGATCCGCGTTGCCGAGCAGCTGCGCCAGCTCAAGTACGGCCGCGAGGCGGTTGGCCCCGATGCCATGCACCCGCAGAAGGTGCTGGAGCGCATCCGTGAGATCTGCGATCTCAACGTCACGCGCCAGTACAAGATTCTCAACGACATTATCTTCCCTGAGATGGCTACGCAGGGGATCCGCTTCATCCGCCGCGGCGACTGGACCGAGGCGCAGCGCGTCTGGGTCAAGGATTATTTCGAGCAGAACGTGGTACCGGTCATCAGTCCGATCGGTCTGGACCCGTCGCACCCATTCCCACGGCTAGTCAACAAGAGCCTCAACTTCATCGTGAAGCTCGATGGCAAGGACGCCTTCGGCCGGGAAACCGGGCTGGCGATCATTCCGGCGCCGCGTTCGCTGCCGCGTCTGATCCGGCTGCCGGACGAGCTATGCGACGGCGGTGACAACCTGGTCTTCCTGTCATCGATGATCCACGAGTTCGCCGATGACCTTTTCCCGGGCATGACGGTGGAAGGCTGCTATCAGTTCCGCATCACCCGCAATGCCGACCTGACCTTCGATTTCGAGGAGATCGAGGATCTGGCGCGAACACTCAAGGGCGAGCTGCACTCGCGCAAGTATGGGGATGCGGTGCGTCTTGAGGTGGACAACCGTACTCCCGAGGAATACATCCGCTTCCTGCAGGAGGAGTTCACCCTCAATGACAGCCAGGTCTACCGCGTCGACGGACCGGTCAACCTCACCCGGCTGATGGCGGTGCGCGAACTGGTCGAACGCCCGGACCTGCGCTGGAAGCCGTTCTCGCCGGGTATTCCGAACAAGCTCAAGAACGAAAAGACGGTATTCGAGAGCATTTCCGCCAACGACCAGCTGCTGCTGCATCCCTTCCAGTCCTTCTCGCCGGTGGTCGATCTGCTACGCCAGGCGGCCAAGGATCCCAAAGTGGTGGCGATCAAGCAGACGCTGTACCGCACCGGTGACAAGTCCGACATCGTCACCGCCCTGGTCGAAGCGGCGCGCAGCGGCAAGGAGGTCACGGTAGTGATCGAGCTGCGCGCCCGTTTCGACGAGGAGAGCAACCTGCACCTGGCGAGTCGCCTGCAGGAGGCCGGTTGCCTGGTGGTCTACGGCGTGGTCGGCTACAAGTGCCACGCCAAGGCGATGTTGATCGTGCGCCAGGAAGGCAACAAGCTGGTGCGCTACTGTCATCTGGGGACCGGCAACTACCACTCCGGCACGGCGCGCCTGTACACGGATTACAGCTTCATCACCGCCGACAAGGAAATGGGCGAGGATGTACACAAGGTGTTCCAGCAACTGACCGGCATGGGCAAGATCCAGCGGCTGAAAAAACTCTACAACGCTCCCTTCACGCTGCATGCCAAGATGCTCGAACTGATCCAGCGCGAAGCCAAGAACGCCAAGGCCGGCAAGACTGCGCGGGTTATCGTCAAGGTCAACGGATTGACCGAGCCGAAGTTGATTCGCACCCTCTACGAAGCGTCTCAGGCGGGCGTGCAGATCGACCTGGTGGTACGCGGCATGTGCCGGCTGCGTCCGGGGATCGAAGGGATTTCTGAAAATATTCGCGTGGTTTCGATCATCGGCCGCTTCCTCGAGCATACCCGCGTCTACTACTTCGAGAACGCTGGCGGCAAGCCCGAGGTGTTCTGTTCCAGCGCCGACTGGATGGAGCGCAATATGCTGCATCGCGTCGAGACCGGTTTCCCGCTCTTCGGCAAGCACGCCGACCGCATCAAGCGCGAGCTGGATTACTACCTGCAGGACAACACCCAGAGCTGGGAGCTGGCGTCCGATGGCAGCTATACGCTGCGCCAGCCGGCCAAGGGCGAAGAGCCGTTCAGCGCCCAACAGCAACTGCTGAGTGATTACGCCAGCTAATGGGTGGTGAGTGGTGAGGCGCAAGGGGCGGGTTCTGGAGGCGTAGAAGCTCGCTCCGCGCGTCATGTAGGTTGGCTCAAGCGACGCAGGAGCGGACCCAACACCAAATGTTTCGGGATGGTACCTTGCCACCCGAAACCAATCGATCTGTACGGCGGTCGATATGATGGGTACGCGATGCCCTTGCGGCGAGGCCAAGGCTGAAGCCCTGCGGTTGCATCGCTTGCCCCACCCTGAGGCCCTCATGCCTCACGCTTTCCACTTCGTCGTACCCTAGCTACACTGCTTTCGACGGCAGACGGATTGATCCTCATTTTGTACATCCGATTGCCTTTTGACGAAATTTAAGGACAATGGCGTCCCATGCCCGGTCGTTACCCACTTGTATCGCTCCGGGAACTGCTTATTCAGAGGGCGCGGGCGTTCATCAGGAACTGCGCGTCATCGGAGACGGTTCGGCAGTGATCCTGTCTGAGCGTCGCGAAAACTGGCGATTACGGAATCTACAAGATGTCCCAGGCGCAAACAGCTTTGGAGCTGGTCGACATTCACAAGTCCTATGGAGAGCTGGAAGTGCTGAAGGGCATTTCCCTGCAGGCGAAGGATGGCGATGTTATTTCCATTCTCGGTTCCAGCGGCTCCGGTAAAAGCACTCTGCTGCGGTGCATCAACCTTCTCGAACGCCCGAACTCCGGGCAGATCCGCGTTTCCGGCGAAGAGCTGGTGCTGAAGCGGGCAAAGGACGGTTCGCTCGATGCGGCCAGCCGCCGCCAGCTTGAATCGATGCGCTCGCGCATCGGTTTCGTGTTCCAGAGTTTCAATCTCTGGCCCCACAAAACCATTCTCGACAACATCATCGAAGCGCCGGTGCAGGTGCTCAGACAGTCCCGTGACCAGGCGGTTGCGCGTGCCGAAGAACTGCTCAAGCGTGTCGGTCTGCTGGACAAGGCGAAGGCGTATCCGGGCAACCTGTCGGGCGGCCAGCAACAGCGCATCGCCATTGCCCGTGCGTTGGCGATGGATCCCCAGGTCCTGCTGTTCGATGAGCCGACTTCGGCGCTGGACCCCGAGCTGGTCAACGAGGTGCTGGCGGTCATGCGCTCGCTGGCCGACGAAGGCCGCACCATGCTGATCGTGACCCATGAAATGCGCTTTGCGCGCGAGGTATCCAGCCAGGTGGTGTTCCTGCATCAGGGCCAGGTCGAAGAAATGGGGCCACCGGAGCAGCTGTTCGGCAATCCCACCTCGCAGCGCGTGCGCGACTTCATGTCGAGCCACCTGTCCTGACCAGGGCTTTTTACCACTGGATTTTGTCGGCCCGTAACGGGCATTCCCGATTAAGGGATCGCACTTATTCGGACAGCATCCGGCAGGGGATCTATTCTGAAGGGAAAGCGTGTCAGGGACGGCAGCTAACAAAAATCACCATCGAGAGACCAGAACCATGACCATGCGCAAACTGATCGTCACGCTGACACTGGCTGCAAGCAGCCTGATGGCGGCGTTGCCGGCCCAGGCCGAAAGTATCCGCATTGCCACCGAAGGCGCCTATGCGCCCTTCAACATGAAAGACGAGAGTGGCGAACTCAAGGGCTTCGATGTCGATATCGCCAATGCCCTCTGTGAACAGATGCAGGCGGAATGTGAAATCGTGGCACAGGACTGGGAAGGCATCATTCCGGGACTGATGACCCGCAAGTACGATGCCATCATCGCCTCGATGTCGATTACCGACGAGCGCCTGCGCGTAGTTGATTTCACTGACCGTTACTATTCCAACGTGCTCGCTTTCGTCGCGCCCAAGGGGGCGCAGCTGGATACATCCAAAGAGGGGCTCAAGGGCAAGACCGTCGGTGCCCAGCGCGCCACCATTGCCGGTCAGTACCTCGAAGACGAGCTGGCCGATATCGTCGACGTGAAGCTCTATGACACCCAGGATAATGCCTACCTCGACCTGGCGGCCGGCCGACTCGATGCTTTGCTGTCCGACAAGTTCCCGGCCTACGACTGGATGCAGACCGAATCCGGCCAGGGCTTCGAGTTCCAGGGCGACGACATCGACATCGACGACAAGATCGCCATTGCCGTGCGCAAGGGCGATCCGCTGAAGGAGAAGTTCAACGCCGCCATCAAGGCGATCGTGGAAAACGGCACCTACAAGGCAATCAACGACAAGTATTTCCCGTTCTCCATTTACTGACACGCTGACGGGGCTCTGACGAGCCCCGCTGAACTCTGACAGGATTTTCTGCCAATGGATCTACAAGGGTTTGGGCATCTCCTGCTCGCAGGGGCCTGGATGACGGTCAAGTTGGCGCTGGCAAGCCTCTGCGTAGGGCTGGTGTTCGGGCTGATCGGCGCCTCGGCGAAGCTGTCCCGCTTCGGGATCGCCCGCTGGCTGGGGATGCTCTATACCACCTTCGTGCGCGGTATTCCCGAGCTGCTGCTGGTGCTGACGATCTACTTCGGCGGCTCGATGCTGCTGATGGGGATCGGAGGCTGGTTCGGTTACGACCAGTACATCGAGGTGAACGCCTTTGTCGCCGGCGTGGCGGCGCTGTCGATCGCTTTCGGCGCCTACGCCACCGAGGTGTTCCGGGCGGCAATCCAGGAACTGCCCAAGGGACAGTGGGAATCGGCCTACGCCCTCGGCATGACACGCGGGAAAACCTTCTTCCGCATCATTCTGCCGCAGGTCTGGCGACTGGCCTTGCCGGGCCTCGGCAACCTGTTTCAGGTGCTGCTCAAGGATACCGCGCTGGTGTCGGTGGTCGGGCTCGACGATTTGATGCGACAGGCCTATGTGGCGTCGGGTTACACCAAGGAGCCCTTTACCTTCTATATGGCGGCGGCCTTTATCTATCTGGGGCTGACGATCATCGCCACCACCATCACGATGCTGCTGGAGCGTGCCAGCAATCCGGTGACACGGGGAGCGCGGGCATGACGAAACGAAATCGCATGGGGACAGGGCAATGAGCTGGGACTGGAGCATTATCTGGCAGTATCTGCCGCGGCTTCTCGATGGCGCGCTGCTGACACTGGAGCTGGTGGCCATTTCCGGCCTGATCGGGTTTGCCCTGGCGGTCCCGCTCGCGCTGCTGCGGGTCTCGTCGAATCCCTGGGTGCGGGCGCTGCCGTTCGCCTACATCTTCTTCTTTCGCGGCACACCGCTGCTGGTGCAGATATTCCTGATCTACTACGGCGCGTCCCAGTTCGAAGCCATCAAGCAGTCGGTGTTGTGGAACGTGCTGAGCCAGCCGTACTGGTGCGCGATCATCGCCTTCTCGATGAATACCGCCGCTTACAGCGCCGAGTTGATCCGCGGCGCTATCCAGGCGATCCCGCGCGGTGAACTCGAAGCCGCCGAGGCGCTGGGCATGAGCCGGCCGTTGCAGGTCCGGCGTATCGTGCTGCCGCGGGCCTTCGGTATTGTACTGCCGGCCTACGGCAACGAGCTGATCCTGATGCTCAAGGGCAGCTCGCTGGCCTCGACCATCACGCTGCTGGACCTCACCGGCATGGCGCGGACCATCATCGCCCGAACCTATACGCCGCTGGAAATCTTCTTCGCCGCCGGCATGATCTACCTGCTGATCAGCGCCTGCTTCATCGGCGGTTTCCGGCTGCTGGAACGGCGCCTGAATCGCTATCAGCACTACCGCCACCATATCGCCCACGAAATGACCGACATCGACCCCCGACTGCAGGACTAGGGCCAGGGAAGGCGGGGTCCACCGCCGCTTGTTTCAGACCCTTCGCACATTATTGGGGAAAAGCGAAATCCGTAGGATGGGTGGAACGACGCCGTGGCACGACGTAACCGCTGCTGATGCGGTCAGGGCGTCGTGCAACCCATCGTGGGGTGTCAGTTCAGCATATGCAAGCCTAGTCATTGACCGGTTATGCCCAGTTCAGCTCGGGCTCGGTAGCGATTCGCGGCGAGGCTCTGCTCCCATGGAAGGTGTTGGTTCACCGTGGAGGCCGTTCCTGCGACACACGCAGAGTGTCATGCATTAGAGGTGATCCAGGATTGCGCGGTACCCGGCCTTATAGTCAGGATAGCGGAAACGGTAGCCGCTGGCTTTGAGGCGGGTGTTGCGACAGCGCTTGCTGCCGCCGCGGCGTATCGAGCGGCGTTCGCCGATCGTGATTCCCAGTTCCGCGGCCAGCCACTCCATCACTTCGTGCAACGGCGCCGGCGCATCGTCGCTGGCCAGATACAGGGGTTCCAGCGGGCGCTCTTCCAGCACACGTGCGATCAGATGTGCCAGCACGCCGGCGCAGTCATCGCGGTGAATCCGGTTGCCATAATGGGGCGGTTCGGCCGGCGCGGCGATGCCGCTACGGACCTGGTTCAGCAGATGGTTGCGTCCGGGGCCATAGATACCGCTGAAGCGCACCACGGTGGCCGGAATGCCGCTGTTCAATGCGAGCTGTTCCGCTTCCAGCATGATGCGGCCGCTGAAACGATCGGGTTCGGTGGCGCTGGCTTCGTCCACCCAGCGTCCGTCCGCCTGATGGTAGACGCCGCTGCTGGAGGTGAAAATCAGGTGTCGGGGCGGCGCTGGCAGCGCCTGCAGCAGGTTCGACAGACCATCGACATAGGCCGCCCGGTATCCCGCCTCGTCATGCTGGCTTGCCGCCGTGCAGTAGACTAGCAGATCGCACGGAGGCAGCTCCCGCAGGCTTTGCGGGTCGGTCAGATCGGCGGCGATGCCGTGGATGCCCGCCGGTAGCTGGTTTATAGTACGGCGCAGGCCCTGCACGAAATGGCCTGCCTCGATCAGCTCGAGGCCCAGGGCGCTGCCGACATCGCCGCAGCCGGCGATCAGTATCCGTTGCGTGTGCATCGACCATTCTCCGTCAGGTTATGGCGGCAAATGGTAACCCGAGCCGGACCTGCAGGGCCAATAGAGAAAGGAACCCTTCGATGACGCTCACAGAGCTGCGCTATATCGTCACCCTCGCCCGCGAACAGCATTTCGGGCGGGCGGCCGAACGCTGTTTCGTCAGCCAGCCGACGCTGTCCATCGCAGTCAAGAAGCTCGAGGACGAGCTTGGTATCGCACTTTTCGAACGCAGCAAGAACTCGGTGCGGCTGACGCCCACCGGCGAGCGCATCGTGCAGCAGGCACAGAAGGTGCTGGAGCAGGCCGAGTCGATCAAGGATCTGGCCCAGCAGGGCAAGGACCAGCTCTCCAGCCCGCTGCGGGTCGGCGCCATTTACACTATCGGTCCCTATCTGTTCCCGCATCTGGTACCGGAGGTGCAGCGCCTGGCGCCGCAGATGCCGCTGTATATCGAGGAGAACTTCACCGAAACGCTGCGCGGCAAGATCCGTAACGGTGATCTGGATGCCATCATCGTCGCGTTGCCCTTCAGCGAACCGGATGTACTGACCCGCCCCCTCTACGACGAACCCTTCCGGATGCTGCTGCCCAAAAAGCATCCCTGGGCTCAGCTCGACGAGATCGACAGCTCGCGTCTCGGCGAAACCGAAGTGCTGCTGCTCGGTGAAGGCCACTGTTTTCGGGAGCATGTGCTTGAGGCCTGCCCGACGCTCTCGCAGGCGTTGCATCACCAGCATCATGTCACCGAGGGCAGTTCGCTGGAAACCATTCGCATGATGGTGGCATCCGGTCTCGGCACCAGCGTGCTGCCGCTGTCGGCCGTCGAGGGGCATTATCGCTCCGATCTGGTCGTTAGCCGCCCGTTCTGCCATCCGCAGCCGATGCGCACCGTGGCGATTGCCTGGCGTGCCAGCTTTCCCCGGCCTAAGGCGATCGATGTGCTGGTCGAAGCGCTGAGCCGGTGCCAGCTCGCGGAGGCTGATAAGGCTTCATGAGTCTGCCGCTTTCGGAACGGCCGGTTACCGACCTCAAGGGCGTCGGCGCGGCGCTCGACCTGAAACTCGAGCGTCTCGGTATCCGCACCCTCCAGGATCTGCTGTTCCACCTGCCGCTGCGCTACCAGGACCGCACCCGGGTCGTGCCCATCGGAGCGCTCAGGCCCGGCGACGAGGCGGTGATCAGCGGCGAGATCAAGGTCGCCGACCTGGTGCAGGGCCGGCGACGTGCACTGTTGTGCCGGATTCAGGACGGTACCGGGATCATCAGCCTGCGCTTTTTCCATTTCTCTGCGACGCAGAAGAATCAGCTGCGCCCAGGCGTACATTTACGGTGTTTCGGCGAAGCGCGGCCAGGACCCGCCGGTCTGGAGATGGTGCACCCCGAATACCGACGCATCGAGTCCGACGCCGCGGTGCCGGTGGACGATGCGCTGACGCCGATCTATCCGGCCACCGAGGGTCTGCACCAGACGCGCCTGCGCAGTCTTGTAACATTGGCGCTGCAATCTTTGGAGCCTGGCGTGCTGCCGGACCTGCTTCCGGAAACATTGCGAGCTCAATGGAAGTTGCCGGAGCTCGAGTCGTCGATCCGCTACCTGCATCACCCGCCGGTCGACGCCGATCAGGCGCTGTTGCTCGATGGACGTCATCCGGCGCAGCGCCGGCTGGCGTTCGAGGAGTTACTGGCGCATCACCTGTCGTTGCTCAAGCTGCGTCACCAGGCCCAGCGGCAGGGCGCGCCGGCGTTGCCGTATCGCGGCGAATTGGTGCGGCCCTTCCTGGAAGCGCTGCCGTTCCCGCTGACCGGTGCCCAGAAGCGGGTCTGCAACGAGGTGGCTCGGGATCTGGCAAAGTCGGTGCCGATGTTGCGGCTGGTGCAGGGGGATGTTGGTTCCGGCAAGACGGTGGTGGCCGCGATGGCGGCGCTGCAGGCGGTCGAAAACGGGTATCAGGCGGCCGTGATGGCACCGACCGAGATACTGGCCGAACAGCACCATATCAATTTCAGCGCCTGGCTCGAGCCGCTGGGGATCGAGGTTGCCTGGCTCGCCGGCAAGGTGAAGGGCAAGGCACGGGAAAAACAGCTCGGCACTATCGCCGACGGCAGCGCCCGGGTGGTGGTCGGCACCCATGCCCTGTTCCAGGACGACGTTCACTTCCACGACCTCGGGCTGGTGGTGGTCGATGAGCAGCATCGCTTCGGCGTGCACCAGCGCCTGAGCCTGCGCGAGAAGGGGTGCGACGGCGAGCGCGCGCCACACCAGTTGATCATGACGGCGACGCCGATTCCGCGGACGTTGACGATGAGCGCCTATGCCGACCTTGACTGCTCCATCATCGACGAGCTGCCGCCGGGTCGCACGCCCGTCAGCACGGTGGTGATTGCCGACAGCCGGCGCGCCGAGGTGGTCGAGCGGGTGCGTTTGGCCTGTGCCCAGGGGCGTCAGGCGTACTGGGTCTGCACCCTGATCGAGGAGTCCGAGGCGCTGCAGTGCCAGGCCGCCGAGGTCACTGAGGAGTCGCTGCGCGAAGCGCTGCCGGGGTTGCGCATCGGACTGGTCCACGGGCGTATGAAAGCGGCGGAAAAGGCCGCCGTGATGGCGCAGTTCAAGGCCGCGGAGCTCGATCTGCTGGTGGCGACGACGGTGATCGAGGTGGGCGTTGACGTTCCCAACGCCAGCCTGATGATCATCGAGAATCCGGAACGCCTCGGCCTGGCACAGCTGCACCAGCTACGGGGCCGGGTCGGGCGTGGATCGGTCGAAAGCTATTGCGTGCTGATGTACCAGGCGCCGTTGTCGAAACAGGGCCGCGAGCGGCTCGGCGTGATGCGTGAAACCAGCGACGGCTTCCGCATCGCCGAGAAGGATCTCGAGCTGAGGGGCCCCGGAGAGGTGCTCGGTACCCGCCAGACCGGCATGATGCAGTTCCGCATCGCCAACCTGCAACGGGATGCCGATCTGCTGCCGCGGGTGCGTCAGGTGGCAACCCAGATCGAGCACGATATCGAACTCAACAGCGCAGTGATCCGGCGCTGGCTCGGCACCGGCGAGGAGTACGGGCAGGTCTGAGGGTTTGCAGGCGACCGGCGGCCGGTCATAAGCTGCAGGCCAAAAGATGGAGACTTGGTGCTTACCGCTTGCGGCCTTTTCACGGTAAACTTTGCGGGTACCAAGCGACCCGAACACGATGAACGATCAGCCTTCCCTTCTTGCGCCCGAGCAGCCACTGGAGCTGCTGCCCCTCGACATCGGGGCCTATCGCCACGGTAATACCGGTGTCGATTACTGCCATCGTTTCGACTCCGGTCGCGACGGCCCGGACATGGTGGTTGTCGGTCTCACCCATGGTAACGAGTTCTGCGGCGCCCATGCGCTGTGCGAGTTACTTGAGCAGGACGTGCGTCCCTTGCGCGGCAGCCTGACGCTGATCTTCAACAACGTCGAGGCCTACCGGCGGTTCGATCCGCAGCGTCCCTTCGCCAGCCGCTTTGTCGACGAAGACGGCAACCGTGCCTGGCTGCCGGAGCGCCTGAAACACCCGAACAGCGAGGAAACCCGTCGCGCGGCCCGTATCGCGCCGCTATTGCAGGAGGCCGACTTCGTGCTGGACCTGCATTCAACCAGCCACCCGGTTGCGCCGATGCTGATCTATCCGGAGCTGCCGGACTGCACCGCACTGGCGGCGACGCTGGCGTTCCCGTTTCCGCAGTTGCTGTACAAGCTGGGCAGTTACCATCCCGGCATGCTGATCTCGTACGCGATGCAGCATGGCCGTCGCGGCAGCCACGGCATGGTGGCGGAGTGCGGCGCCCATTTCGCCCTCGAAAGCGCACAGCAGGCGCATGCTATTACGCGTCGGCTGTTGCACCGTTTCGGATTGCTCGCCGAGGACGCGATCGTCCCACCCTGGGGTTATGAGCCCGACCACAGTGCCGGCCACTACCGTATCCGCGACGTCATTGAGGCCCGCACCGAGCATTTCCGTTTTGCCGGCAACTATCGCGGCTTCGAGCGGATCGCGCGCGGCGAGGTTTTTGCCCGCGACCCGGATCCGCTGTACGCGCCCTTCGACAACTGTACCCTGATCATGCCAGCCCGTGTCCCCGTCTGTGGCACCGAAGCGGTGACTCTGGCGGAGTTCCTAGGATAAATGATGTTGACCCAGGCCCAGAATGACCTTATCGAGCGCCAGATCGGCCGCAAGCCGCGCGGTATCGTATGCATCGCGCATCAGACGGCCGACGGCATCCCAACAGTGCTGCAGATGCGCTCATTGGTGGACAAACGCCCCTTTCCGACACTGTACTGGCTGTGTTCGCGCGACTTATACCGGGCCATTGCCGAGATCGAGACTTCGGGCTGGGTCAAACAGATCGAGCGCGAGCTGCAACAGGATGAAAGCCTGCGCAATGCCTATCGCAAAAACCATGAGGATTACGTCGCGCTGCGTTGGCAGCTGATGGACAAGGGCGATCGCGAATGCATCGAACGCCTGGGCTTCATCCACCTGTTCGACCAGTACGGTATCGGCGGTATTGCCCAGTGGGACAAGGTTCGCTGCCTGCATATGCAGTATGCGCATCATCTGTGCGGCGAGAACGTTATCGGGCAGCGGATGGATGCGGAATTCGGGCTCAAGGAGCTCGCGATTTCGATCTGACGCCGCAGTACCGCACCCAACCATACCGGATGCACCAAGCGAGGATGGGTGGAGCGTTACATCCCGACGAATTTAAACGGTTCCCTGCGACCGCGGGCATCGCGTAACCCGTCAAATCGATCGCAGTACAGATCGATTGCCTTCAGCTGGCGCTGTGGTCGCCCATACTGCGCTCCGATACCCGATACCCGATACCCGATACCCGATACCCGATACCCGATACCCGAAGTCTGGGCACAAAAAAAGCAGCCACGAAGGCTGCTTTTTCACCAAGACCGCCGGCTCAGTTGCCGGTCAGGTCCTTGTATTTGATCATCAGCTGATCCTGGGTTTCGACGTGATCCGGGTCTTTCGGAATACAGTCGACAGGGCACACTTCGACGCACTGCGGGGTATCGTAGTGGCCTACACACTCGGTGCATTTGTTCGGATCGATCTCGTAGATCTCGTCGCCCGGAGAGATCGCCTCGTTCGGGCATTCAGGCTCGCATACATCACAGTTGATGCATTCGTCGGTAATCATCAATGCCATGGTTGGCTACCTCACTGACTACGGTAAAAAACGTTAGTGACCCAGACTGTTCCGCAATGCCTTTTCGACAGCGGGGTGAACGAACTTGCTCACATCGCCGCCCAGACTGGCGATCTCCCGAATCAAGGTCGAGGAGATGAACGACAGGTGCTCTGCAGGGGTCAGGAACATGCTTTCGGCTTGCGGCGCCAGCTTACGGTTCATATTGGCCAGCTGGAATTCGTACTCGAAGTCCGAAACGGCGCGCAGGCCGCGCAGAATAATGTTGGCGTTCTGCTCTACCACCAGATTCGCCAGCAGACAGTCAAACCCAATGATTTCGACATTGGGCAGGTGTCCAAGCACCTTGTTTGCCAGTTCGACGCGCTGGTCCAGCGGCAGCAACGGAGCCTTCTTCGGGCTCGCGGCAACTGCCACGACAACGCGGTCGAAAATGCGTGCTGCCCTCTCCACCAGGTCGGTATGGCCATTGGTGATAGGGTCGAAAGTGCCGGGGTAGACAGCGGTATTCATATCGCTCTCGCTGACGGTTGATCTGCCGGGGGTATCTCGGGAATGCGGCATGTTAGCCGAATTGACTGGTGCGTACAAATACAATAATGGAATGCATATTTGTAATTTTGTTATAAAAGGGTCGGTCCTTTATTCGATAAAGTCATATCTTGCCAGCGGCGTCGGGCACCCTCGGATTCGTCGTCGCAGCTGGAGGGCAACCCGGCGGCAATTATTCGCCTGCCCGGCTAATTTCGCCGTGCGCCAGCCTGAAGTTCGTCTTTATCCAACGCATCGTTACCCCAGATCTCAGCCACCTAAGGGTTCGTAACTAAATTGTAATATGATGACCATACATTGGTATGGCATTGTAAAGTTTTCGTAATGGAGATGTCATTTTAAATGGCCAGACGTACGCCGGAGGAGGCCGCAAAGACGCGACGGGCTTTGTTGCAGGCCGCACTTGATGTGTTCAGCGAACGGGGTGCGGCCAACGGAACACTCAAGGAAGTGGCGGCCCGGGCAGACGTGACCCACGGAGCGCTTTACTGGCACTTCAAGGATCGCGAGGTGCTTTTAAGGGAGCTGTTCATCGATTCGGAATTGCCGTTCGAACGGCATTACCTGGAACAGCTGCAGGCGGCGCGGCAGGATGCGCTGATGGCGCTCGAAAGCTATGTGCTTGCCGTGCTGCAGGAGATCACAGGCAATGAGCAGTCGCGCAAGGTCTTTCGTCTTTTTTATACCGGCAGTGACACCTGCAAGGAGCTGGCGGCGCTGGCACCGTTGAGGTGCGAGGCGCTGGAGCAGCCTCTGGAGCATATCCGCCAGTTCCTCAAACTGGCGCGAAAGCAGGGCCAGACCGGCTTGAAAAAACGCCAGATCGAGCCGATGTCCCGCGCTCTATTCTCTCTCCTGTTTGGCCTGCTGCAGTCATCGCAGCTGGCACCGGACCTTTTTTCCTACGCCCAGCAAGGACCTTTGCTGGTGCGCAACTGCCTCGATGGACTGCGTGCAGCGGCGAAGTGAGGATGCCGCTTTGCGTGCTCCTCCCGGCGCGGTGCAGGCGCGCCGCTGGCGGCACGTTTTACTGTTCCGGCTCCGTTTCACGTATAAAGAGCCGGTAGCTGACCTGGCCCGCAGTCTTGCTGCGCAGCTCCCGCCAGTTGTCGGGCAGTCGCGGCATCCCCAGCTCCGATTCCGCCTCTATATAGATCAGAGCCTGGTCGGCGAGCAGCTTGCGCGACTCGAGCAGCTCGCAGGCCAGTGGCAGCAGGTCGCAGCGAAAGGGCGGGTCGAGGAACACCAGGTCGTAGCGAGGCTCCAAGTCGGTCTGGCGCTGGCCTAGCCACTCCATCGCCGCAGCCTGCACGACCTCGGCGTTGCCGGCCTTGAGCAGGTGCAGGTTCTCGCGCAGGCGCTGCGTCACCGCCGGTGCATTGTCGACGAAGGTGACGCTTTCGGCGCCGCGCGACAGTGCTTCCAGCCCCAGGGCGCCGCTGCCGGCGAACAGATCCAGGCAGCGTGCGCCGGGCACGTAGGTCTGGAGCCAGTTGAACAGGGTTTCCCTGACCCGGTCGGGGGTCGGGCGCAGGCCCTGGATGGCGGGAAAGCCGAGACGGCGGCCGCGCCAGTCGCCGGCGATAATGCGCAGCTCGCCTTCATCCGCTATGGCCGGCCTGGTCTGGCTTCGGCGTCTGTTGTGTCGTCCCATGGGTATTCCAGTTGATCGTTATCCGCTCGAGGTGGCCAAGGGCCACACTCCTTTGCACACATCTTTCCCTCGCGGCGTCACGGGTCGTTGAGATCGATGCGAATCCAGGGTTCGGGGTCGAGATAGTGCGACATCCGTGCGGCGATGTCATCTTTTGCCGCGCTTTGCAAAGCGTCGGCGAGGGCATCCAGGCGGCGGTCCGGTAGCCGGTAGAAGGCGATGTCGGCCAGCAGGTCCAGCTGGCCGTCGGCGCTATCCAGCCGCGATCGGTATTCGCGCTCGAGTTGTTCCCGGGCCGTGCCGACCGGCGCTTCGGCTTCACGCAGTAGCGCCCGTGGGTCGCCGATGCTGGCCGGCAGGATCAGCGCCCGGAACCCGCCCCGGTGCAAGGGCTGCCACAGCAGCCGGTACTGCAGTCCGGGCTGCCGGTCGAGCAAACGCTGGAGACTGCCGAAGGCGATCAGTTCGGCGGCATAGCCGGCGTTGTCACGGCCTGGCGCCGGGCCACCCAGAAGCCGCATAGCGGGCTGGCGGGCGTCTTCCAGGACCAGGCGCAGACGAGGTTCCGGTGGCAGTCGGGCGGCGCTGACCGGTTCCCGCGACATGCCCGCGGGTAGTGCTGCGGCAGCACGTGCGGCAAAGGCGTCGGCGTCGGGGCCGCCGATCAGCACCAGAGGTACCTGCTCGGCCAGCAAGGTCTGGCGTGCCTGCAGCCACTGGACGGAAACGTCCTGAACCGGCGTGGTCAGCAGGTTGAGGCGGTAACTGTTAAGCAAAAGCTGGTCCGGGGACCGGCTTTCGAGATAGTCGCGCGCCCGCAACCGCTGCAACTGTCTTGCCAGCGGTGCCGGTGCCAGCGGTGCCGCGAGCTCGTCGAGCAGCGCGCTGAGGTCGGGCCCTTCGCCGCCGGCCGGCCAGCGAATGCTCACCTCCAGGCGGTCCGTCCGGGGGCTTACCGTAACCGGGCGGTCTGTTTTTGACAGACGGGACTCGAGTTCCGCGGCCAGGGCCTGTTGGGCGGTCAGCTGATCGGGTGTGATCGCAATATCGGTCGCGAATAGCAGCCGGACTTGGTTGGCCGGGCTGTCGGGCTGATGCAGCCAGTACAGTGCGCGGCCCGGTTCCTGGTGAATTGCCGGTGCACTGTTCTCGTCCGGGCCGAGCGATGCCAGCAGCAGAATCAGTCCCGGCAGAAGCCAGAGCAGCACCTTCAGGGTCCGGCGGCTGAAGCGCGGCCGGTAAATCTCGGGCATGGGTCTTACCTGTTATCGTCCGGTGGCACCGGCGCACTTTGTGGCAGGAAAAAATTCCCTTTCGTGCAGTGCCGCGACGGCAAAAATGGGCAAACTCCTATGATAAGATATCGCGCTCGACGGGTAAGCTGTACAGGATACTTCAGGTGGAAGTTTTATTTAGATGGATGGTCGACAACGGATTGAATCCTTCGATCGTAACCTGGGTCGGAGCGGCCGTGTTCCTGGCGATCATGCTCGGAATCTATTTCTACATCCGGGGTGACAAGGACTCGGGCGTCGAGGCCGGCCAAACTGCCAAGGCGCAGAAAAAGCATGCCGCCAAAACGGACAAGCCCGCGGCGGTGAAGCAGACGTCTGCCGAGCCGGCTGCAGCGGCAAAAACCGCTGAGTCGAAAACAACCGAGTCGGGCGAGGCCGAGCCCACAATCGAGCAGCCGGCCGCGGCAGCCGCCGCTGCTTTAGAGCTGGAGCCCAAACCGGAACCCGAAACCAAGCCGGAACCGGAACTCGAAACCAAACCGGAACCCGAAGCCAAACCGGAACCGGAACCGGAACCGGAACCGGAACCGGTGGCTGCCGCCGCGCCGCCGGTCGCTGCTGACAGCGCCGAGAAACCGCGCAGTATGCTCGCCCGGATCCGGGCCGGTCTGAGCCGCACCAAGTCCAATCTCGGTGAGAAGCTCGGTAATCTCTTTCTCGGCGCCAAGGAGATCGATGACGAACTGCTCGAGGATATCGAGACCCTGCTGCTGACCGCCGACGTCGGCATGGAAGCGACCACTGAGATCATCAAGCGTCTCACCGACCGGGTCGAGCGCAATCAGCTGTCCGACCCTGCCGCGCTGCAGCAGGCGCTGCAGGAAGAGCTGGCGTCGCTGCTGCATGAAGTCGAGCAGCCGCTGGACGTGTCGATGGCCAAGGAAAAGCGTCCCTACGTCATCCTGATGGTGGGCGTAAACGGCGTCGGCAAGACCACCACCATCGGCAAACTGGCCAAGCGTTACCAGGCCGAAGGCAAGTCGGTGATGCTGGCGGCAGGGGATACCTTCCGAGCCGCGGCGGTCGAGCAGCTGCAGGTATGGGGTGAGCGCAATGCCGTGCCGGTGGTGGCGCAGCACACCGGCGCCGACTCGGCTTCGGTGCTGTACGACGCGCTGCAGTCCGCCAAGGCACGCGACGTCGATGTGCTGATCGCCGATACCGCCGGACGCCTGCAGAACAAGGACAACCTGATGCAGGAGTTGCAAAAGGTCGTGCGCGTGATGCAGAAGCTGGATCCGGAAGCTCCGCACGAGGTGATGCTGGTGCTGGATGCCGGTACCGGCCAGAACGCCCTGAGCCAGGCACGGATCTTCCGCGAGGCGGTCGGCGTCAGCGGTATCACCCTGACCAAGCTCGACGGCACCGCCAAGGGCGGTATTATTTTTGCCATCGCCAAGCAGCTTGGCCTGCCGATCCGTTATATCGGCGTGGGTGAACAGGCGGAGGACCTGCGGCCCTTTGCCGCCGACGACTTCGTCAAGGCGTTGTTCGACTGACCCGCTACACCTGAAGGGAATCTGCCATGGCACTGATCAGCTTCGACAATGTCAGCAAGCGCTATCCCAGCGGCCAGGAGGCGTTGAGTAACGTCTCGTTCACGCTGCGGGAGGGGGAAATGGCTTTCCTGACCGGTCACTCGGGGGCCGGCAAGAGCACCCTGCTACGCATGATCATGCTGATGGAGCGCCCGTCACAGGGGGATGTCGTGGTCGGCGAGCAGAACCTGTCGCGGCTGGCGCGGCGCGAGCTGCCATACCACCGACGTCGCATCGGCGTGGTGTTTCAGAACCATCAGCTGCTGTTCGATCGCAGTGTCTTCGAGAATGTCGTGCTGCCGCTGCAGATCTGTGGCTATGGCGCCGAGGATGCGGCTCGCCGGGTCCGGGCGGCACTGAACAAGGTCGGGCTGCTGGACAAGGAAAAGTTCAATCCGATCAGCCTGTCGAGCGGTGAGCAGCAGCGCGTCGGTATCGCGCGGGCCATCGTGCACAAGCCGCAGGTATTGCTGGCGGACGAGCCTACGGGCAACCTGGACCCGCAGCTGTCGGAAGAAATCATGAAGCTGTTTCAGCAATTCAACCGGGTCGGCACCACGGTGCTGATCGCCAGCCACGACCTGGGGCTGATCGAACGCATGCGCCACCGCACGCTGGTGCTGCGCAACGGGAGGTTGATCGCCGATGGCCGTGGATAACCGTAATGCCCGGCCGGAGCGCCGTGAGCCCCCCGCGCCGGTTCGCCGCGGCGCCGAACAGCACCGGATTGCGCTGCGTGACCGTAACCGCAACTGGCGCCGACATCACCTTCTGGTCGCCCGCCAGAGCTGGTCACGGCTCTTCGCCACGCCGCTGCCGACGCTGATCACGCTGGCGGTACTGGCGATTGCGCTGGCGCTGCCGGGCTTTCTGCTGACCGGACTCGCCAACGTCCAGCGCCTGAGCGACGGCTGGGATCACGAGCCGCGTATCAGTCTCTATCTGCGTGCCGATCTCGATGACGCCGCCGCGGACCGTTTCAGCCGCAGTCTGCTGCTGCGCGATGACCTCGCTTCGGTGGAACTTGTTAGCCGGGAACAGGGGCTTATCGAATTCCGACAGCTGTCAGGCTTCGGCAATATCGTCGATCTGCTGGACGAGAATCCGTTGCCGGCGGTGATCCTGGCACAGCCGGCCAGGACCGGCCTGACCGAGCTGCCGCTGATCAAGGCCCGCCTGCAGGAGTTGCCGGAAGTGGATGAAGCGGTGCTGGATATGGAATGGCTGCAACGCCTCAATGCCTTCGTCCTGCTGGCCGAGCGAACCGTACTGGTGCTGGGGCTGCTGTTGGCGCTGGCGGTGCTGCTGGTGGTCGGCAATACCATCCGGCTGGCGATCGAAAGCCGTCGCGACGAAATCGTGGTCGCCAAGCTGGTGGGGGGGACCGATGCCTGGGTACGCCGCCCCTTCCTTTACAGCGGCGTCTGGTACGGTCTGCTCGGCGCGGTGCTGGCCTGGTGCCTGATTCAGTTCAGCCTGCTGCTGCTGCAGGAGCCGGTGACCGAACTGGCGCGCCTGTACCGCAGCGACTTCGAACCCTCGGGGCTGGGCTTCGCCGGTGCCCTGCTGCTGCTCGGCTGCAGCCTGGTGCTGGGCTGGCTCGGTGCCTGGCTGGCGGTCGGCCACCATATGCGGGAAATCGAGCCGTCATGAATCCTGCACACTTGCGGTTTAAAGTGGTTATCGCTAAGTTATCTCGTCCGCTGGCGGAATATTCGGCCGGAACTTAACGCTTTAGGCCCGGTCATAGCAGCGGATTCAACGTGTTACTGTATCTGTGAGGTCAAACTGAATGGGCAAGAGCCTGCAACTCGTCGAACACCTCTCTCCGGGTCGTAACCTGGATGCCTACATGCAGTCGGTCAGCTCGATCGCTGTGCTGTCGGCCGAGGAAGAGCGAGAGCTGGCGGAGCGCCTGTACTACCAGAATGATCTGGAAGCGGCGCGCCGGCTGGTCATGTCGCATCTGCGTTTCGTCGTACACATTGCCAAGACCTATTCCGGTTATGGCTTGCAGCTGGGTGATCTGATCCAGGAAGGTAACGTCGGCCTGATGAAGGCGGTCAAGCGTTTCGACCCGAACATGGGGGTACGCCTGGTGTCCTTCGCCGTGCACTGGATCAAGGCCGAGATGCACGAATTCATCCTGCGCAACTGGCGCATCGTCAAGATCGCCACCACCAAGGCGCAGCGCAAACTGTTCTTCAACCTGCGTTCGCAGAAGAAGAGCCTGGGCTGGATGACCAATGAAGAGGTCAAGGCCGTGGCCGAGGATCTGGGTGTCGAAACCACCGTGGTACGGCAAATGGAAGGCCGCCTGGCGTCCGCCGACACCGCCTTCGACGCGCCGGTTGACGAGGACGAAGACCGTGCCTACCTGGCGCCTGCCAGCTACCTCGAGGACCACAGTGCCGATCCGGCGCTGCAGCTCGAAAACGCCGACTGGGAACAGCAGTCGCAGCAGAAGCTGGTGGCGGCGATGCAGCAGCTCGACGAACGCAGCCAGGATATCCTGGTGCAACGCTGGCTGCAGGAGGAAAAGGCCACCCTGCACGAGCTGGCCGCGAAGTACCAGGTGTCCGCCGAACGGATCCGGCAGCTGGAAAAGAATGCGATGAAGAAAATCAAGGGCTCGCTGCTTCAGGCCTGAAGCTGACCCGAACCGCTCCAGGGCCGCCTCAGGGCGGCCTTGTCGTTTGCAATCCCCCAACCGACGCAACTTTCGTTTACAATAGGCGCCCATTTTGTCGGCAAGCGCGACGTTAGTCGTCCGGCAGCCGAAGAAGACCTGCGTATCGCGGCAAGCATGAGCGCATCGTTATTGGCCGGGAGGGGATCTGCCCGCACAGCCAGGCATTGCGCGAAGACCGGGGGCGGCAATGGGCCTCCTTCCGTCGTCCATGTCGCGGCCGGACCCAGAGTGACGGAAGCCAACTTGAAACCAGCCATTCATCTGCGCCTGGCGGCGTGCAGCGGTTTTTTCGCGGTAGCGCTCGGCGCCTTCGGTGCCCATGGGCTGAAGGCACGGCTCGGGCCCGAGATGCTCGGCATTTTCCAGACTGCGGTCCAATACCAGTTCTATCACAGCCTGGCCTGGTTGCTGGTCGCGGTACTGGCGCTACGGGGGCCTGTCGCAACCGCGTTGCGTCTCAGTGGCTATTGTTTCGGTGCCGGAATCCTGCTGTTCAGCGGCAGCCTTTATGTGCTGGCGCTCAGCGGCGCTCACTGGCTCGGCGCCGTGACCCCGCTCGGGGGCATTGCCTTTCTGCTGGGCTGGCTGTCTCTGGCCGTTGCGGCGGGCGCGCTGACGGACCGGACATCCCATCACGGTGCTGGTGACTGATCGCTGGCGTAATTGAAAGATCGGAAGTGGATCAATGCGTATTCAGGTAAATGGTGACAACATGGATCTTCGCGACGGCGCCAGCCTCGCGGAACTGGTCGAACAACTCGGACTCGCCGGTAAGCGTATCGCCGCCGAGGTCAACCTGGAGATCGTGCCGCGCAGCGAGCACGCCGGGCTGTCGCTGAAGGATGGCGACCGGGTCGAGATCGTGCACGCGATCGGGGGCGGCTGAGCTCGCACGGGACGTCCCGAAGGCGAGGCATGAACGCATCAAAACCGGACCGATGCCCTTGCGTCCGGTTGCATTAAGCGGGGGATTCGACAGATTCCCGTCGATGCACAGGGGTAGACGATCGGGCGGGCGGCGATGCCTGCGCGATTGCCGGATTAACAGAATAAACGGTGTAGACGAATGTCAGAGCAAAAGCGTCATGACCCGCTGATCATTGCGGGCAAGGAATACAACTCCCGACTGCTGGTCGGTACCGGCAAGTACAAGGATCTGGACGAGACCCGTCGTGCCATCGAGGCCAGTGGTGCGGAGATCGTGACGGTCGCGGTTCGCCGTACCAATATCGGACAGCACGCCGACGAGCCGAACCTGCTCGAAGCCGTCTCGCCGGACAAGTACACCATCCTGCCCAACACCGCCGGCTGCTATACCGCAGAGGACGCGGTGCGCACCTGCCGCCTGGCGCGGGAGCTGCTGGACGGCCACGATCTTGTGAAGCTTGAGGTACTGGGTGACCAGAAAACCCTGTACCCGAACATCGTCGAGACTCTGAAGGCCACCGAAACCCTGATCAAGGACGGTTTCAAGGTGATGGTCTACACCAATGACGACCCGATCGTCGCCAAGCAGCTCGAAGAGATGGGCTGTGTCGCGGTGATGCCGCTCGGTTCCCTGATCGGCTCCGGTCTTGGCATTCTCAACCCGCACAATATACGTCTCATCATGGAAGCGGCCGAAGTGCCGATCCTGGTCGACGCCGGCGTCGGCACCGCCTCCGATGCAGCCATCGCGATGGAAATGGGTTGCGAGGGGGTGCTGATGAATACCGCCATCGCCGCGGCCAAGGATCCGATCCTGATGGCATCGGCGATGCGCAAGGCGATCGAAGCCGGCCGCGAGGCCTTCCTGGCCGGTCGCATGCCGCGCAAAAAGTACGCCAGCGCCTCGTCGCCGCTGGACGGCACCATCATCTAATCGAAGCCATTGGGCCGCCGCCGATATCTCGGTCGCGGCCCAATGCGCACAAGCCAAAAGACAATGACTGACGAACAGAAACCGATGCGCCGCGTGCGCAGCTTTGTATTGCGTGCCGGTCGCATGACCGAGGGTCAGCAGCGAGGTCTCGAAGTCGCCTGGCCCAGGATGGGGCTGGAAAAAGCCGGCGGCATGATCGATCCGGCGCAGGTGTTTGGCCGAGAGGCGCCGCTGGTGCTCGAGATCGGCTTCGGCATGGGCGACTCGCTGCTGCAGATGGCGCGGCAGATGCCGGAGAAGAACTACATTGGCATCGAGGTGCACAAGCCCGGTGTCGGCCGGTTGCTGAACAATGCGCTGAACGAAGGCATCGACAATATCCGCGTTTACTGCGATGACGCCGTCGAGGTTCTCGCCGAGTGCATCCCGGATGGCAGCCTTGACTGCCTGCAGCTGTTTTTCCCGGACCCCTGGCACAAGAAACGCCACCACAAACGCCGCATCGTGCAGCCGGAATTCGTCCAGGCGATCCGCAGGAAGCTGAAGATCGGCGGCCAGTTCCATATGGCGACGGACTGGGAAAACTATGCCGAGCACATGATGGAAGTGATGAGCGCCGCCGAGGGCTACCGCAATGCCGCCGGTGAAGGCCAGTTCTCGCCGCAGCCGGATTTCCGTCCGGTAACCAAGTTCCAGAACCGCGGCGAAAAGCTCGGCCACGGCGTCTGGGATCTGATCTTCGAGCGTACCGAGTAACGGTGCCGCGTTCGCAGGGGGAGCCCCCCCTGCGCCTTTCCTTGCGCCCGGTACGGTCCAGATACTCGTTGCTCCGCTGCAGGTCTGGAGTTAACCGTTGCATGACCCGGTGATGATGGACCGCGGTGTCCTGGCCGACCGCACGACGACCCGGCACAGCTTTATCCATGCCGGCTGGATAATCTCGCTGGCGATACTGGCTTTGACATCTCTCGATGTTAATGCCGGCAGCAACGTGTTGGCTGGCGACGACCTGAATCAGGCCCTCGGTCGTATCCTCGGCGAGTGGCCGTTGCTGTTCTCCTGCCCCTCGATGATATCCGGAAGAGCCGGATATGACTTCACGCTGCCCAACCGCCGGCTTTCTGTTGGGTCAACGCGGGAATCTCGTGCGTACGTTAGGCTTTAGGCTACGCAGTGCTATCCGCGACAGTCACTTCGACAGCCTGGCGCTCGGGTCGCCTGGCTGCGTTGCGGATGCATGAGTCGCGCCGGTATATGCATGCCACGATCTTTCGGGAGGCCATATGAACGCTCAAGACGTGCTTGAAGATGCGCAGCAGCGAATTCGGGAACTGGGGGAGGATGCCGGCATCCGCGCGGATGTGGTGGAGGCGCTGCTGCACCCCGACGCCTTGCTGGAAACGAGTCTGCGGGTGCGGATGGATGATGGCTCCACCCGGCATTTTCGTGGCTTTCGCTGTCGCTACAACAGCACCCTGGGGCCGGCCAAGGGCGGGGTGCGTTTCCACCCCAACGTAACGCGGGCCGAGGTGCAGGCGCTGGCGCTGTGGATGACCGTCAAGTGCGCTCTGGTAGGCCTGCCGTTCGGCGGCGCCAAGGGCGGGGTTGAGGTGCAGCCGAAGACGCTATCGCCGATGGAGCTGGAGCGCCTGTCGCGTGCGTACATGCGCTCCATGGCCGATTTCGTGGGTCCGGACACCGATATTCCGGCACCGGACGTCTATACCAACGCGATGGTGATGGGCTGGATGGCCGATGAATATGAAGCGATTCGACGCATCAAGGCGCCGGCAGTGATCACCGGCAAGCCGATCGCGCTGGGTGGCAGCCAGGGGCGGGAAGAGGCCACCGGACGCGGCGCCTATCTCTGTATCCGCGAGCTGGCTCGCCGCAAGCGCTGGCAGCCCGATAAGCTGCGTGTCGCGATCCAGGGGTTCGGTAATGCCGCCTACCATGTCGCGCGTCTGTTGCAGGACGATGGCTACCGGATCGTCGCCATCAGCGATTCCAAGGGGGGAATCTACTCGGACAAGGGCTTCAATATCGATAGCCTTTGGCAAGAGAAACAAAAAACCCGCAAGGTCCGCGCCGTATACTGCGAGCAATCCGTCTGCCAGTTGGTGAAGCATGACGAAATCAGTAATGACGAGCTGCTGGCGCTGGATGTGGATCTGCTGATACCGGCGGCGCTGGAGGGCGTTATCGGGCCGGACAACGTCGATGCGGTTCGCGCCGGCACAATCGTCGAGGTCGCCAACGGTCCTATCCGGACCGAGGCCGAGAAAGCGCTTTGCGAGCGAGGGATCACCATCGTTCCGGATGTACTGGCCAATGCGGGCGGCGTCACCGTGAGCTATTTCGAGTGGGTGCAAAATCGCTCGGGCTATTTCTGGTCGCTGGACAGGGTCAGGTCGGAGCTCGAAACGTTCATGAAGCGGGCTTTCGAGGACACCTTTCGCATTGCCGATGAGGAGCAGCGCAGCCTGCGTAACGCCGCCTACGTGCTGGCGTTGCGCCGCATTGGCGAGGCCTTGGCGGCCCACGGCACCAAGGAATATTTCCAGAACGGCGAATTCGGTCACGACAGCTAAGCATCTGCCACCGGATGAGTGACAGGCGGGCCGTCGAGTCGGGGGCTATCGACGCGGCCGGCCGGCCGCGTCTCTGTAGCGGGGGACGTTTGGGACGCTTAGGCCTCGTTGTCGCAGTCACCGTGATGGCGGCCGCCGTGGTGGTCACCTTTGCCGTGGTGTTCTTTCCAGCCTTCGCGACGCTCCGCCTTCCAGTCTTTCAGTTTCTGCTCCTGCTCGTCGGTTAGGATTTCGGCCACGGCCGCGCGATGGGCGGCGCGGGCGCGGATGCGTTCACCCACCTGGTCCTGTGCCTGCTTGACCAGTTCATCGAGCTGCTGCTGGTAGTCGGCGGCGCTCGGGTCGAGGTTACGCAGTTTGCGGAAGGTCTCGCGGCCTGAGCCGCGTTCCGTGCGCTGCCCGTGCTCCTGCTCCATCAGCGCCTGCATCTGGCTGCGCTGCTCGTCGCTCAGGCCCAGCTCTTCGGCCATGCGCTGCATACGTTTTTCCGGGTTGTGCCGGCCCCAGCCGCCGTCGCCCTTTTCGTGGGCGGCGGCGATACCGGCGGTGGCGGCGCTCAGGGTCAGGGCGGTAAGTGCGATCATCAGTGGCTTGCGCATGGGTCTGTCTCCGTGTCTCGATTCGATGGCTGCAGTATGGGCAAACGAAATGCAAACTTGGGTTGCGCCACTGTAAAGATTGGTAAAGCCCGCCAGCATTGGTATGGCCGGGGTTATCATGGAAGCCATCAAGACATGGGGAAGATCAATGAAAGAACGCCTGCTGCTGGTGGATGACGATATCGAGCTGTGCCAGCTGCTTGGGGACTACCTGCGCCACGAGGGTTACGAGGTCGATTATGCCCATAACGCCGACGAAGCCGAGCAGCGGATCGCTGCTGGCAAGGCTTATGACCTGATGGTGCTCGACATCATGATGCCGGGGCAGAGCGGGCTGGAGTTTCTGCAGCAACTGCGACCGCGGGTGCAACTGCCGGTCATCATGCTGACCGGCCGCGGCGAGGAAATCGACCGTATCCTGGGCCTCGAGATGGGGGCCGACGATTATCTCGGCAAACCCTGCAATCCGCGCGAGCTGCTGGCGCGGATTCGCGCCGTGCGCCGGCGTAGCGAAAGCGCCGGCGCGCAGACGCGCTTTCCCGACCAGCCGCTGACGCTGCATGGCATTCGACTGGACCCGGGGCTGCGACAGCTGACCTGCGGCAGCGCGACGGTCGAGCTGACCAGCGCCGAGTTCAACGTGCTGGGCTACCTGATGCAGAATGCCGGCAAGATCATGACCAAGGCCGAACTTACCGAGCTGGTACTGCACCGCCCGCTGACCGCCTATGACCGCGCCATCGATGTCCATATCAGCCGGGTACGGCAGAAGCTCGGCGCGGTGCTGGGTGGCCGGGAGCTGATCAAGACGGTGCGCGGCGAAGGCTATCTGCTGGTGCGGGAAACGCCATGAAGTGGTATCGCAGCCTGTACTGGAAGATATTTCTGACGCTCTGGGTCAGCAGCATCCTGATCGTGCTGGCGACGGTGCTCATTGTCGAGGGTATCGCCGACCGACAGCGTGATGCCGATGTGCAGGAAGCCCGTGCCCGCGCCGTGGCCGAGCGCGTGCTGGAGCGCTACGAGCGTGCCGACCAGGACTGGCACGACCCCTCTCGCGAAGAGCGGCGGCGCAAGCGCTATCCGGGAATCCGGCTGACCGACGAGCAGAGCGGGCAGGTGATTTACGACAGCATGCCGCGCCGGGGTCCCGGTGCCGTCGCCGAGCGCACGTTGCGCTTTGTCAGCGACACCGGCCGGGACTACCGCCTGGAGCTGTCGCCGCGCCCGCGCAGCCATCAGCTCGACAGGCTGCTGGGACTGCTGGTATCGGTGCAGTTCGTACTGATCCTGTTGTTCGCGGCGCTGACAAGCCTGCTCCTCAGTTTCCTGGTGATACGGCCGGTCAACCGGCTGCGGCAGCACGTGAGGGCGCTTTACCAGGGGGACCTGGCCGCCCGCAGCGAACGGCGCCTGATCCAACGGGGTGATGAAATCGGCGAACTGGCTCGGGAGTTCAACGCCATGGCCGACTACGTCGAGCGCACTCTGGGCGCGAGCCAGCGACTGATGCAGGATGTTTCCCATGAATTGCGGGCGCCGCTGGCGCGGATGCAGGCCGCGACGGGTCTGCTGGAGCAGCGACTGGGCGAGGACGACAGCCTGGTTACGCGTCTCAACCGTGAATGCGCGCGCATCAACCGGCTCATCGACGAGATCCTGTCGCTGTCCCGGCTGGAGGCGCTGGAAGCGGGCAGCGAGCCGTTCGACATCGGTGCACAGGTCAGCGAACTGATCGAAGACGTGCGTTTCCAGGCGCCGCAGCGACCGTTGCGCAGCCGCATCACCAAAGGGTTGAGGGTCGAGGGCAGTCGCCAGCTGCTCGAACGTGCCCTCGGCAATGTGCTGAACAACGCACTCAAGCACACGCCCGAAGATGTCGCCATCGACGTCGAACTCGCCCGCGATGGTACGCAGGCGCTGCTGCGGGTGCGGGACGCCGGGCCAGGGGTCGAAGCGGCGCAGTTGTCGCGCCTGTTCGAACCCTTCTTTCGCAGCGGCAGCGGCGGCGACAGCGATGGCTACGGCCTTGGGCTCAGCATTGCCCGGCGCGCCATCTCCCGGCTAGGCGGGTCGATCGAGGCGCGCAACCACCCCGCCGGCGGTCTGGAAATCCTGATTCGGCTGCCGTTGGCTTCCTGAGGCGAACGGGTAGGGAGCTGGCGTGCCGAAGGCATAACCCGGCAGAACGACAATCCGCCTCAGCGCTGAAATTCGTACAGGCTACCGAGCTGCAGAATACGTGTCAGTTCGTCGAGCGCAGTACGTGATTCGTTGATCAGTGCCGGGTCGCGCAGGTCGTCCGGCGTCAGGCGGTCGCGATAGTGCCGCATGATCCAGGCGCCAAGCTGCTCGTAGAGCGGCGCGTCGAGCAGCACCCCCTGGTGCATCGCCACCAGCTGCTCCTCGCTGAGAACCACCCGCAGACGCAGGCATGCGGGGCCGCCGCCGTTGCGCATGCTCTGGCGCAGGTCGAAGAATTTCACCCGCCGCAGCGGATTGTCGCCGTGCAGCAGGCGCTTGATGGCGGCCTTGGCGGGCTCGTTATTCCGGCACTCCTGGGGACATATCAGTGCCATTCCGCCATCCGGCAGGCTGACCAGCTGGCTGTTGAACAGATAGCTGGCGATGGCGTCGGACAGAGGCAGTTCGGCGTTGCTGAACTGCTCGATATACAGCGGGGTGTCGTCGCCCCAGCTCTCGCGGATGCGGGCCAGCGCGGCCGGCTGATCCATCAGCGCCTGTTCGTGAATGAGCAGCAGGTTGCGATGCCCCACCGCGATCACATCATTGTGAAAAACGCCCTGGTCGATCGCTTCGGGATTCTGATAAAGCAAAAGCGTATTTTTATCATGCAGTAGATGCTGACGCTGGATCGCCCTCGATGCCTGGGCCGACTGGCGCGCCGGAAAGCGCTTTGGCGGGTGCCGCTCGTCGCCGCAGACCAGCAGCGTCAGGCCGCGCAGACCGTGCTCGGGCGCCAGCCGGGTATGGTTGGCGGCACCCTCGTCGCTGAAGGCGGCCAGCGCCGGCAGCGCCGGATGGTGGCAGAAGTGGTCGGCGTCCGCGAACAGTTGCCGCAGCAGCCGGCTGGTACCTTCGGCTTCGAGCGAGCGGTGCAGGTGGCTGACGAGGTTGGCGGGTGTGAAGTGCACCCGACCGTCGCGGGTATCGGCGCCGGCACTGACCGTGGCGCTGTTGGCCGCCCACATTGCCGATGCCGAGTAGCAGCAGGCGAGCAGGCCCGGGTCCTCGGCATGTACCCGGGCGACGATCTCGGCGTCGCTGCCGACAAAGCCCAGACGTCGCAGCAGTTCGGTCGCCGGCCGTGCTTGCGGCGGCAAGACCCCCTGCGGCAACCCCAGTTCGTGCAGCGCCCACATCTTGTCCAGCCCCTGCAAAGCGGCATCGCGCGGCGAAGAGGGCTGGCCGCCGTGAAGTTGGGAGGCTAGGTTGCCGGGCGCCAGACCGGCGTAGTTGTGGGTCGGGCCGACCAGGCCGTCAAAGTTGACTTCGAAGCTTAGCATCGCGGTTCCTTCCGGTTATAGACTGAGTCCGGGTGGCAGTATGGCCGGCAGTTCGAGAGTTGCCGCTTCCAGCGACGCCACCGGGTAGGCGCAATAGTCGGCGGCATACCAGGCGCTGGGGCGGTGATTGCCGCTGGCACCGGTACCGCCGAACGGCAGGCTGCTGCTGGCGCCGGTGAGTGGGCGATTCCAGTTTACGATGCCAGCGCGGGTGTGCTGCAGGAAGCGCTGGTAGAGGTGCTCGTCCTCGCTGAAAAGTCCGGCGGACAGCCCGTACCGGGTGCGATTGGCCAGTTGCAGGGCTTCATCGAAGCTGTCGTAGCGAATCAGCTGCAGCAGTGGCCCGAAGTATTCCTCGTCCGGCAGGTCTTGGATCGCGCTGACATCGATCAGTCCCGGAGACAGCAGTGCGCTTTTCGCCCGCAGCTGGCTCATCGAAACCAGCACATGCCCGCCGAGCTCGGCCAGACGGTGCTGGGCTTGCAGCATTCGTTCAGCGGCCGCCAGGTCGATCTGTGCCCCCATGAAGGGGGCCGGCTGCTGGTTGTAGGGGCCGGTTTCGATCGTCAGCACCGCCTCGCGCAGCTGGTCGACAAAGGCATCGCCGCGCGCGCTACGGGGGACCAGCAGGCGCCGGGCGCAGGTGCAGCGCTGGCCTGCGCTGAGATAGGCGGACTGAATCGTCGTCAGCACCGCGGCGCGGAGGTCGCTGCAGTCGGCGAAGATCAGCGGGTTGTTACCGCCCATTTCCAGCGCCAGGATTTTTTCCGGGTGACCGCCGAACTGCTGGTGCAGGTAGGCTCCTGTGCTGGCGCTGCCGGTGAAGAAAAGGCCGTCGATACCCGGGTGCTGTGCCAGCGCCTGGCCGGTGCTGGGGCCTCCCTGCAACAGGTTGAGTACACCATCCGGCAGGTCCGCCTTTTGCCACAGGTGAAGGCTGAGTTCGGCGACCCTCGGTGTCAGTTCGCTGGGTTTGAACAGCACCGTATTGCCCGCCAGCAGTGCCGGTATGATGTGGCCGTTGGGCAGGTGACCGGGAAAATTGTAGGGGCCGAACACGGCGACCACACCGTGGGGGCGGTGGCGCAATGCCGAGACGACACTGCCGTTGTGCTTTTGCTTTTCGCCGGCGCGTTCGATGCCGGCCTGGATCGAAATGTCGGCCTTGGCGATCATCGCCGCGACTTCGGTTTCCGCTTCCCACAGCGGCTTGCCCGTCTCCTGGCCGATGGTGTCGACCAGCAGTTCACGGTGGTGCTCCAGCTGGCTGACGAAGCGGCGGATCAGGGTGGCGCGTTGCTCGAAGGTCTGCAAGCGCCAGTGTTCAAAGGCCTCGCGGGCTACGCTGACGGCGTCGTCGACCTGTTCAGAGGTGGCGCTGCGGCCACGCCAGATACGTTGACTGTTAGCGGGGTTGAGGGACTCCATATCGGCGCCGTCGCCGGCGAGCCACTGTCCATTGATAAAGAGGGAGGGGCCATCGATCATGGTGATTGTCTCGCTTTAAGGGGCACGATACGCAGCGTATCGCCGCTGCGGACCTGCAAGGCCTCGGCCAGTCGGCTGTCGATCTGGACCGAGCTGCTTTCGGGCCACAACGGCGCGACCGTGCAGCGGAATCCGGCCAACTCGGTATTGCTCACCAGAAACAGGCTGTCGCCGCTGGGCGGGGCTTCGCAGACACGGGCCTTGACGTAGCGGCTGTCGCGTACGGTGCGTATATCGTTGAGGCGGGTCGCGACCGTAGGGCCGGCGTCGAAGATATCGACGTAGCCTTCGAAGCGGAATCCCTCGGCCTCGAGCATGCGTCGTGCCGGTTCGGTATTGCGGTGCACGTGGCCAATCACCTCCTGGGCGGCTTCGGGCAGCAGGTGCAGGTAGATGCTTTGCTTGGGCATCAGTTCGGCGATAAAGACCTTGTTGCCGGAGCCGGTGAGGTAGTCGGCCTGGGAATATTCCATCGAAAAGAAGTGGCGGCCGAGCCCTTCCCAGAAAGGCGAGTGCCCCTGCTCGTCGGAGAAGCCACGCATTTCGGCTATGACACGTTCGGCGAAGCGTTCGGGAAACTCCGCCATGAACATGAAGCGGCTCTTCGACAGCAGGTTGCCATTACTGCCGACGCGATACTCCGGCTGCAGGTAAAGGGTGCAAACCTCGGCGCAGCCGGTGTAATCGTTGCACAGGTCCAGGGTGCGGAAGGCGTTGTAGACATCAAGTTCGCGCGAGGCGTGCACCACCGTGCCGATGCGGTAATGGTACCAGGGCTCATTGAGCCCGACCGCGGTCTCGATGCCGCAGGTGCCGACCACCTCGCCGCTGTCCGTATCTTCCGCCACGAACAGGTACCCCTGACTGCCATCGAGGCAGGGCTCGGCCGCCAGGGCGTCACAGTTGCGCTGGATCTTGCTACCCAACAGCTCCGGATTATCGGGTAGCGATGTGAAGCCGGCGCCGGATTCGCGCGCGATTTCGCACAGTATGTCGAAGTCGGTTTCGCGAATCGGTCGGATGATGATCATCGGCGTTCAGTATCCCGGCGGGCGGAAGCCACCACTGTCGAGCACCTGGTCGGCAGATACGGCCACGAATCCCTGGTATAGCCTGCCGTCGGGGCGCGGGTAGCGCCGGACGAACTCGTAACGGCCGCCCGGCAACAGGGCGCTGCGATCGCTGAAGCCTACTTCGACCGGATCCGGCAGCGTCGACGACTGCTCCAGATATTCGTCCGGAGCTCCCTTGACGAGCCCGCCCGAGGTGTCGAGATGAAACCCCCGTTGCAGCAAAAAATCATTGATTTCATCGATGCCGCGGTGCGACTGCAGGGCATTGACCAGCACGGTGAAATGATCGGCTCGGAAACCGAAGGCGGCGACCCAGGCGGCATGTTCCGACAGTGCCAGCAGTTGCTGGTAGGTACCGAAGTCGATCTTCCAGTGTCGGCCGGAACAGCTGAAGTCGTCGCGCTGGAGTTCGGTGTCCGCGATCTGGCTGACAAGCTGATGAACGATGTTGCGGGCCTCGTCGTCGAGGGAGTCGACATGGAAAGCGGATATGAACAGCTTGGGCAAATCCGGGTCGGGATGTTCGTAGTGACGGGCGAACAGCTGTTCGACCGGAAAATGGTATTCGCCGCAGGCACCGTAGCCGGCTTCCTCGAATGGGCGCGCGAGCTGCTCGATGCCAACCCTCGGCAGGTCGAAGGTGCGCAATGCGATATGGTCGGTGACGACCTGCGGGTTGCACGACGCGAGCAGGTCATGAATTTGCCGAGCCTGGGGCGTAAGCGTCAGGTAATCCTGCCAGATCGCTTCCAGTGTCGGTCTCAGTTGTTCCTGGTTCATTTGCAGCCTCCCGCGGATCAGCCTCCGCCCGGGTTGGAACGCCATCGATCGATTGTCTGAGCGTTGCTGCCCTCTTGGTGCCGGGCTCGCCGCTGATGCCGCGCCAAGTCCCGGTGGTCACTGGGTTTCAGTGTAGACGGTCCCCCGTTGATTGGTTGCCGATGTTGTATCGCGTTCGCTGGCTTCTCTGCGCGAAACTGGAGCATCGTGGCCGACGCCGTGGCGCAAGTGTGAAGCGCCTGTGTGAGTCGCTTTGTGGGTAAAGTGTTGAATAACGGGTATATTTGATTTTTATTCAATCAAAACAATTAGTTAAAATTTATCCACAGTTGTTCGAAAGGCGTTTTCCCCAGCAACGAATGCGTTTCCGGTTGTGAAAAAGCTTATGGGAGGGCAATTCCAGGCGGTGTGGCGACTTTGAATAGACGGCTAGCGGCATCCGGAGGATACCGTTCGACGCGGCCTAACCGGGATTGCGTCTTCGCTGTTGAAGCGCGGTTGCAGCAGCGGTCGATTTCGGAGAGTCAGCGAGGGGGTAAGCCCGACAGCATCGATTCGACTCGTCAAGTCCAGGTGCGAACAAGCAATAAAAAAGCACTCCGGGGAGTGCTTTTTCGAACCGCGATGGAATCGGATCAGAGGGCGTCCGGTCCGGTCTCGCCGGTACGGATACGGATGACCTGTTCCAGCGGCATGACGAAGATCTTGCCGTCACCGATCTTGCCGGTGTTGGCGGTCTTGGTGACGGCCTCGATCACCTGGTCGACCATGTCGTCATCGACGGCGACTTCGATCTTGACCTTGGGCAGGAAGTCGACGACGTACTCCGCGCCACGGTAGAGTTCGGTGTGGCCTTTCTGGCGTCCGAAGCCCTTGACCTCTGTAACGGTGACGCCCTGGATACCGATCTCGGACAGCGCCTCGCGTACGTCGTCCAGTTTGAATGGTTTGATTACCGCAGTGATCAGCTTCATGGCTTGCTCCCTTCAGGCATCCCCGGCAGAGGGTGCTGCTATGGATGAGTTTGAACCCGTGCGACGGGCGGCGGGCTGGCTGTATCGAGCGCAGAACCGTCCTGTCATTCCCTGGCACGGACATACTTTAAGTTGACGCCAGTATAACTGCATTGCGCTCTGGTCGCACAATGCTCACCGGAAACGGCAAAAAGGCGCCCCGTCGGGGGCGCCTTTTCTTGGTATCAGCGCATTACTTCTTGGAGGCGCTGAATTCCGGGTAGGCTTCCATGCCGCATTCGGCAAGGTCGACGCCTTCGTACTCTTCTTCCTCGCTGACACGGACGCCCATGACGGCTTTGAGCAGCAGCCAGACAACCAGGCTGGCCAGGAAGACCCAGGCGAAGATGGAGACGATGCCCAGCAGCTGCGCACCAAGGGTGGCGTCGGCATTGTTGAACGGCACTGCCAGCAGACCCCAGATGCCGACGACGCCGTGCACGGAGATGGCACCGACCGGATCGTCGATCTTGAGCTTGTCCAGGCTGACGATGGAGAACACCACCAGGATGCCGCCGATGGCGCCGATGATGGTCGAAGCCTGAGCGGTCGGGGACAGCGGATCTGCAGTGATGGCAACCAGGCCAGCCAGGGCGCCGTTCAGCGCCATTGTCAGGTCAGCTTTCTTGAACCACAGACGGGCGACGATCAGCGCGGCGATGACACCGCCTGCGGCGGCGGCGTTGGTGTTGACGAACACCTGAGCCACGGCGTTGGCTTCGCCGACGTCGGACAGCTTCAGCTCGGAACCGCCGTTGAAGCCGAACCAGCCCAGCCACAGGATGAAGGTACCCAGAGTCGCCAGCGGCAGGTTGGCACCCGGGATGGCGTTGATTTCGCCGTTCTTGCCGTACTTGCCTTTACGGGCACCCAGGACCAGTACACCGGCCAGAGCTGCAGCGGCGCCCGCCATATGCACGATGCCGGAACCGGCGAAGTCGGAGAAACCTGCTTCGCTCAGGAAGCCGCCGCCCCAGGTCCAGTAGCCTTCAACCGGGTAAATGAAGCCGGTCATGACGACTGCGAATGCCAGGAAGGCCCACAGCTTCATACGCTCGGCAACAGCACCGGACACGATGGACATGGCGGTTGCGACGAACACGACCTGGAAGAAGAAGTCGGAACGGGCGGAATAGTAGGGCGCATCGTCACCGCCGGCCAGTACCGCATCGACGCTGTTTTCATCGCCGATCAGGCCGCCGAGATTCGGCAGGATGCCGCCAGCGTCGGAGCTGTACATGATGTAGTAGCCGCACAGCAGGTACAGGGTACAGGCAATGGCGTACAGCGCGATGTTCTTGGTCAGGATCTCGGTGGTGTTCTTGGCGCGCACCAGGCCTGCCTCGAGCATTGCGAAGCCTGCGGCCATCCACATGACCAGAGCGCCGCAGACCAGAAAGTAGAAGGTGTCTACTGCATATTTGAGCTGCGAAAGGTCCGCAGCGGTTGAGTTAAGAAGTTCTTCCATCTCGTCAGCCCTCCGTTAAGGCGCGATTGGTAAAGTTATATTCAGAGTGCGTCTTTTCCGGACTCACCGGTACGGATGCGGATCACTTGCTCCAGCGGCGTGACGAAGATCTTGCCGTCGCCGATCTTGCCGGTCTGCGCCGCCTTGCTGATGGCGTCGACGACCTGGTCGACAATATCCGCCGATACGGCCGCGTCGACACGGACCTTGGGCAGGAAATCCACCACGTATTCAGCACCGCGGTAGAGTTCGGTGTGTCCTTTCTGACGGCCGAAACCTTTTACTTCCGTGACGGTGATACCCTGGACGCCAATCTCGGAGAGCGCCTCCCGGACATCATCCAGCTTGAATGGCTTGATAATCGCCGATATGAGTTTCATGGGTCTGTCTCCCGCGTCATTTTGGTTCCTTCACAAGCCGCCCCGGCAGCTAGTGACCCGAAACGGTTGCTCATGAATTAGCTAATCTCGTGCCATGTTTATTTATTCTTTTTAAAATCAATAGTTTATTTGTTTTTGTGGTGGCATGGGGCAGCTGTGCCCAAGAATGAGGCACCAGAAAGGGACTGTAGAGTGCACAAAATTTGTGCACGCCCCATTCGGGTGCCTCTTTGGCAGGCACGGTAACGCTGCGGTGCTATCCGCACTGCGGGCGGACGGCGAAAATGCTAAGCTGCAGCCAAATATCCGGAGTTGGAATCATGTTGAATCAAAAGCTGATAGAAACCCTCTCGAGCCAGCTCAGCGAGCTGTTTGCCGGTGGCCGTGAGCTGCCGGGGCAGGAAGCGATGCGCCAGCAGGTACGGTCATTGCTGCAAAGCAGTTTCGCTCGTCTGGACCTGGTGACGCGGGAGGAATTCGACGCCCAGGCCGCGGTGCTGGCGCGTACCCGCGAGAAGGTCGATCAGATGGAAGTGAAGCTGGCCGAACTCGAGGAGCGTCTTTCACAGGGTGGTACGCGCAGCGATTGAGCGATGCTTCCGATGGAACGGGACTTCGCCTACGTTGGTTATTGAGTGCACAGTGATGGTGCATTGAGTGTCGGTCGCTGCTTGCGACCGATGCCCATTCCCAGGGAGGGTGATTATGTCGCTAGCGGTGGTGCATGCGCGCGCAGTGTTCGGTGTCGCGGCTCCGGCCGTTACCGTTGAGGTGCATCTTTCCGGTGGATTGCCGTCGCTATCGATCGTCGGTTTGCCGGAAGCAGCGGTGCGCGAATCCAAGGACCGGGTACGCAGCGCACTGATCAATGCCGGGTTCGACTACCCGCAGCGGCGCATTACCGTCAACCTGGCCCCCGCAGACCTGCCCAAGGAAGGCGGCCGCTATGATCTGGCCATCGCACTGGGTGTGCTGGCCGCGTCGCAACAGGTGCCCGGGAACGGGCTGAACGACTGGGAGGTGCTGGGCGAGCTGACGCTGTCCGGGCAGTTAAGGCCGGTCAGCGGCGTCTTGCCGGCAGCCGTTGCCTGTCGCGATATTCGGCGACGTTTGCTGATACCGCGTGATAACGGAGATGAAGCGGCGCTGGTGCGCGATGTCGACATCCGCGTCGCCTCACACCTGCTGGAGGTCTGCGCTGCGCTGCGGGGCGAGTCCGAGCTGGAACCTGCCTGTGTGACTGCGGCCGAGGTGCCGTCCGGGCTTCCGGATCTTGCCGACGTCAAGGGACAGTTTCAGGCAAGGCGGGCGCTGGAAGTCGCAGCGGCCGGCGGACACAATCTGCTGTTCAGCGGCACGCCAGGCAGCGGCAAGAGCATGCTCGCCGCCCGCCTGCCATCACTGTTGCCGCCGCTCGATGAACGCGAGCGACTGGAGGTCGCGGCGGTCTATTCCGTCGCGGGCCGGCCGGTCGCCGGGCTCGCCAGGGGCGAACGGCCTTTTCGTAATCCTCACCATACCGCTTCGGCGGCAGCCCTCGTCGGCGGTGGCAGCCAGCCGCGTCCGGGCGAGATTTCCCTGGCGCACCGGGGCGTGCTGTTTCTCGACGAGCTGCCCGAATTCCCGCGCGCCGTGCTCGAGGTCCTGCGCGAACCGCTGGAGACCGGCGAGATCCTCATTTCCCGCGCCGCGCGCCAGACGCAATTTCCGGCCCGGTTCCAGTTGCTGGCGGCGATGAACCCCTGTCCCTGCGGCTATTTCGGCGATGCCTCCGGGCGCTGCCGCTGCACGCCGGATCAGATCCAGCGCTACCAGGCGCGGATCTCGGGTCCGCTGCTCGATCGCTTCGACATGCTGCTCCATGTCGCTCCGCTGCCGCCGGACCAGCTGCTGCAAACCGGCGGTGGAGGGGAGTCGAGCGAGCGGGTGGCACAGCGGGTCGCTGCTGCACTGGGGATCCAGCAGCGCCGTCAGGGTTGTCCGAACAGGGAGTTGTCCGGCAGCGCGCTGGACGATGCCTGCGACCTGGAACAGGCGGAGCGGGCGCTGCTGGTGCAGGCGGCATCGCGGCTGGGCCTGTCGGCGCGGGCCTGCCACCGGGTGCTGCGGGTGGCGCGGACGCTGGCGGATCTCGCCGGTTCGGCGCGAGTCGAGCAGGCACAACTGCTCGAGGCAATCGGGTTTCGTCAGGGGCTGGCGGATCGGGGGAACCGGTGACGCGTAACCGATCGGAGGGTAGGATGGGTCGAACGATGCAACTGCACGGGTTTCTCTTTTGCCGTGCTGCTCGGGCATCGTGGACCCCTCATATCGATCGTATTACAGATCGATTGCTCGCGGATGGCACGAGGACCGGTAAGACACCGATGTCAGCGACTGTTCAATTGTTTCTGAGCATCCGCATGAAGTCCTCCACGGGTACCGGAGGACTGAAGAAATAGCCCTGCACCTGGTCGCATTCGTGACGGATCAGGAACTCCAGCTGAGCCTTGTTCTCCACGCCTTCGGCGATGACCTTCTTGTGGAGGTTATGGGCGAGATTGATGACGGCGCGCACGATCTCCTCGTCGTCCTTGGACTGGTTGACCCCGGCGACGAAGGACTTGTCGATCTTGAGGGTGCTGATCGGCAGCTTCTGCAACAGCGCGAACGATGAATAGCCGGTGCCGAAGTCATCCAGCGAGAAGTCGATCCCCAGTTCGCTGAGTTCCTTCAGGCAGCTCTGGACATGGGCCTCGTCCGAGAACAGCGCGGTTTCGGTGAGTTCGAACTCCAGTCGGGTCGGATCGATTTCATTCTTGTCGATAATGCGGCGGATGGTCCTGGTGAGGAAGTCGTCCTTGAACTGGCGGAACGACAGGTTCACGCCGATGCTGCCGTAACGGAAGCCCGCTTCGCGAAAGCGGCGCATGTCCAGGCCGGCCCGGTGGATCGCCCAGTAGCCCATGGGGACGATCAGTCCTGTTTTTTCCGCCACCGGAATGAATTCATCGGGCTGGACCAGACCGCGCTCGGGGTGCTGCCACCGCATCAGCGCTTCGGCGCCGATTATCTTGCCGGTACGGAGGTCGATGCGCGGCTGATAGAAAAGCACGAACTGCTCCTGCCGCAGCGCGGCCCAGAGCTCCGGCTCCAGCGTGATCTGGGTCGCGGGATCGGAGTCCTTGTCAGCTTCGAAGATGGCATAACTGCAGCCGTGGATCTGCTTGGCCCGCTGGCGTGCCTGCGAGGCCTGGCGAATGAGCGCATCGAGTTCGCGACTGTGTTCGGGAGCGAAGGCGACGCCAATACTGCTCGGCAGCATCGGGTCCCGCTCACCGGTACGATAAGGTTCGCAGACCCGCATCATCAGGTTGCCGATCAGTTCCTTGGTCGCGGCGCGCAGGTCGGTATCCTGATCCGTTTCGAAGATGATGGCGAACTCGTCACCGCCGATTCGGGCCAGTATTTCGCCGTCCAGGGCGCTTTTCAGGCGCTGGCTCAACTGCTTGACCACGTCGTCACCGGCGGAATGCCCCATGCTGTTATTGAACTGGCGAAAGTCATCCAGGTCGACGGTGATCAGGGCTACGCGGCGGTTGTCGCTGTCGATGCGTGCGAGGGATTCCAGCAGCTGCCGGTAAAAGTATTGCCGGTTGCCGATCTCGGTCAGCGGGTCGGCGTGACGCAGATAGTCGATTTCCTCGTCCTGGCGCTTTGTGCCGATAACGTAACGTATCGCTCGCTGCAGAGTATCGGTGGTCAGCTTTCTCAGCGGCAGATGGTCTGAGGCCGACTGGTTCAGCAGTCGGCGTCCGGTGAAATCGTCGATATCGTCATCCAGCACGATGATCGGCAGGCAGCTGTTGCAGCGCTTGAACGCCAGCAGGGTGGCATTTTCGAGCAGCTCGCCTGCGGGCAGGCAGAGAAACAGCAGATCCACCCGTTCCCGCTCCAATAGCCTCAGCGCCTGGTCCACGGCGCTGCAGTTTAGCAGCTCGTAACCCGGGTCGGGCCCGAGCAGTTGGCCGATACGATCGGACGTTTGCTGCTCCCGGGCCACGATCAGCAGGCGGGTGCTGGACTCATTGGGTTGCCGCTGGGCGGACTGCATCAGATCGTACCCCACTGAAGATTGCCCGGCAGGTGCCGGGCGCAGTTGAATATTGTTCAACCTTTGAGCATGCCGGAACGGCGTCGATCATGGCATAATGTGCCGCTTCGCGCCGCGAAGCCACGAACTTATCACGAAGCTTTCCGATTACACAGGTATCTTTTATTCGTGTAATCAGAGATTTGCCTCGGTTAGTTTAGACGGTTTCCGGTTTTTTGCCGGGCTGAGAGACGGTTCCGGTCTCGCCTTTTGTTTCTACCGTTAGCGGCCGCCTCGCGGACCGCTTTAGCACTTTCGAATATTAATCCTCGAATACTGATGCATGAGCAAGCTTAACCCGAGACAGAAGGAAGCGGTCGAGTACGTCGGTGGACCGCTGCTGGTGCTGGCCGGCGCGGGCTCCGGCAAGACCAGCGTTATTACCCGCAAGATCGCCTACATGATCGAGAAGTGCGGCATCGAAGCGCGGCACATCGCCGCGGTGACCTTCACCAACAAGGCATCGCGCGAGATGAAGGAGCGTGTCGGCCAACTGGTCAAGGGCAAGGCGGCCCGTGGGCTGACAGTCTCGACCTTCCATAACCTCGGGCTCAACATCATCCGACGCGAGCACAAGGTGCTGGGCCTCAAGTCCGCCTTTTCGCTGTTCGACGATCAGGATTCGCGCGCGCTGCTCAAGGATCTGCTGCATCACCACAACGAGGATACCGATCAGGTCGATACCATCGCGCACCAGATCTCCAACTGGAAGAACGACATGCTGACGCCGGAGCAGGCGCTGGTGCAGGCGACAGGCCCCGACGATATTCGTGCGGCCCGGGCGTATGAGGCGTACAACCTGCACCTGAAGGCATACAACGCGGTCGACTTCGACGACCTGATCCTGACGCCGGTGATGCTGTTCCACAATCATCCCGACGTACTGGAACGCTGGCAGGGCCGTATCCGCTATTTGCTGGTGGACGAGTACCAGGACACCAACCTGTCCCAGTATCGGCTGGTACGCCAGCTGGTCGGGCACCGTGGCGGCCTTACCGTGGTCGGCGACGACGACCAGTCGATCTATGCCTGGCGCGGCGCCCGCCCGGAGAATCTGGTACAGCTCAACGAGGACTTCCCGAGCCTGAAGGTGGTGAAGCTGGAGCAGAACTACCGCTCCACCGGTCGCATCCTCAAGGCTGCCAACACCCTGATCTCCAACAACCCCCACGTGTTCGACAAGACGCTGTGGAGCGATATGGGCTTCGGTGATCCGATCCGGGTAATCTACAACCGCAACGAGGAAACCGAGTGCGAGCGTATCGCCACCGAGATCCTCGACCGCCACCTGCGCAAGGCGGTGCCGTTCCGCGACTTCGCTATCCTCTACCGCGGCAATTTTCAGGCCCGGCTGCTGGAAGTGAAGCTGCAGGCGTACCAGGTGCCCTACAAACTCAGCGGCGGCACCTCGTTCTTTTCCCGTGCCGAGATCAAGGACCTGATGGCCTACCTCAAGGTGCTGATCAACCCGGACGACGACAATGCCTTCCTGCGCATCATCAACACGCCGCGCCGCGAAATAGGCCCCGGCACGCTGCAGAAGCTTGGCACCTACGCCTCGGAACGACAGGTCAGCATGTTCGCGGCCTGCGACGAAATGGGGCTGGAGCAGATCCTGCCGCCACAGGCGGTGGACCGGCTACGGCGCTTCTGCAGCTGGATGCAGCGCCTCTATCAGCAGTGCCGGCAGGCCGATCCGGTGGCGGCGATTCGCGAACTGATCCTCGACATCGACTACGAGGGCTGGATCTACCAGAACACGGCCAGCGAGTCGGCCGCCGAGAAGCGTATCCAGAACATCTGGTTCCTGGTCGACTCGATCCGCTCGACGATGGAGCGGCTGCAGGAGGACGATCCGGATGCCGGCATCGAGGAAACTATCGCGCGGCTGATCCTGCTCGACCTGCTCGAGCGTCAGGAGGAGGAAGACGACTCCGACCGGGTGCAACTGATGACACTGCACGCCTCCAAGGGGCTGGAATTCCCCCATGTCTTCATGATGGGCATGGAGGAGGAATTGCTGCCGCATCGCAACAGCATCGAGACCGACAATATCGAGGAGGAGCGCCGCCTGGCCTACGTCGGCATCACCCGCGCGCGCCAGACTCTGACCATGACCCTGGCGAAACAACGCAAGCAGTACGGCGAAGTGGTCGACTGCATGCCGAGCCGCTTCCTCGACGAGGTTCCGCAGGAGGATCTGGAGATCGAGGGGCAGGAGCGTAGCGAGGATCAGAATCGCGCCCGTGGCCGGGCCACGCTCAACAGCCTCAAGAGCCTGCTCGACGGGCTTTGATCGGGCGATCGGGTGGAGGGCCGCGGGGACGCAACCCAACAAGGTGCCAGCCGAAACCAATCGATCTTGAATATGATCGACATGATGGGTTTTGCGGTGCCCCTGTGATGAGGAAAACGTCCGGTTTCGATGGGATGCATCGCGCCACCGATCCTATGCGCTCCCAGCCGTCACCAGCTCTATCTGGCTATCTCCTGTCGCCTGTCGAATCTCGTTGTAGAGTTCGTCCTCATGTTCCTCATAGCGCTTCGAGAAGTGGAAGGGTACCAGTTGGCGTACGCCGGCCATGGCGGCGATCTCGCCGCAGGCGCGGGTGGTCAGGTGACTGTGCTCGCGAGCCCGGGTTTCGTCGTTACGGGTGAAACAGGCTTCGCAGAACAGGGTGTCGGCATCGCGGGCAAGCGCGGTCAGGCGCCGGCGATTGTCCGGCGTGTCGGCAAGATCGGTGGCGTAGGCCAGCCGGGCCACCGGCTTGGCCACCAGTAGCTGTTGCGCCAGTGGTCCGGCCGCCAGGCGACGACCGTCCGGCAACTGCAGCGGTCGTTGCAGATCGTCCTCACGCCAGGCCTCCAGCAGCTGTCCCAGCCAGGGGCCGTGCGGCAGGGCCGAGCGCGCCAGCGCTGCGGTGTCCACCTGCCAGTCCGGCGTCGGCTCGAAGGCGTAGGCAAGCACCGGCGTGCCGTGATCCAGTTCGGTGGCGCGGATGCGGAAATCGTCCTCGGCAAGCAGAATGCCATCTATGATCGGCCTGTCCGGCAGTGCCTGCGGATTTTCGATTCCGGCCTGCAGACGGCAGCATACCAGCCGGTCACCCTGCCATTCGTGGATGTCGAACAACGGGCCGCGGTCGTCGATACGGTCCCAGAGCATGCCCCGCAACATGCCGGCGATATGTCCGGCGAGCCCGGGCGGGCCGTACAGGCGGCAGAGACTGTTGTCGCTGACGAGGCGGGCACGCAGCAGGCCGATAAAGCCGCCGATATGGTCGAGGTGGGCGTGACTGATGAAGACGTCCGTGACCCGGTGCGCGCAGCGCAGTGGCAGATGGCGGGTATTGCCCAGATCGAACAGCAGACAGCGTCGCGACTGCTGCAGACTCAGCAACAGCAGCGGGTCACCGAATACGCCATTGATCAATTCGGCTTCGACGCCGGCGACCTTTATCCGCAGAGACTCGCCGGCATAGCGGGGAGCGGGTACCGGCCGGGACGGGAGACGGTTTGGCCGTACGGGTTCCCGTGTCGACAGGCCGCCGTTGTCGACCACCGCATCACGGACCGTTAGCCGGTGCGGGGAGCCGGTCAGTGCAGGCCCACACAGTTGCAGCTGCAAGCCTCCGCTGGCGGTGTGCCGGGCCGCACGAATTTCGGCCATGGCGGTGGTGCCGCGACGATCGCTGAGTGCCACGATACGACCCTGCCAGGCCGATGCCAGGTCGAGCGGCGGCGGGGTTCCCAGCCGGACAAGTTCCGCCGCATCTACGCACAGCTCGACCGCGTTGCCCAGGTACTTGCGCCATAGCAGGGTGCGCTGGTCGCGCCGTTCCTTCCGGGTTGGCGTACGGCTTTGATCGGCCAGGCGAAGGTCCAGCTGCGGCAGGTCAAGGCTCCTGAGTTCGTCCGGCAGACAGGTCGTAGCCCCATCCGGAATCAGGTTTACAAGCCAGTCTGGTTGCAGCGTGCGGGTCAGGGCGCAGAGCAGCTCGGCGGCGGCGACGCCGCGCACCAGGCCGGGCATGTCGAGCAACAGCGTCCCCGCCGGGGCCTGTGCCAGAAGTGCCTTGGCAGCCTCCAGCAGCGGCAGTCGAAATCGGGCCGCATCGAGGCTGCAAAGCGGCTCGAACGCCAGTGGCTGCCAATGGGTTTTACACCAGGTGCCGAGGTTGAGCGCGGCCGGTACCCCGAACGAGGGTGAGCCCGGGTCCAGATTCAGGCAGTGGCAGCGTTCGGGGATCGGCGCCAGCAACGCCGCCAGCGTGCTCTTGCCGCTGCCGGGCGGTCCGAACAGCAGCACGCGGGCCGGTTTGTGTTCGAGCTCCTGCCGCAGCCGCTGCAGCCCCTTGGCGAAGCTCTGCCGGGAAGCGTTGATGGACATGATTGCCTGCGCGATACTCGTGGCCTGCTTTCACTATAGGCAGCCGGACAAAGAAGCGGCGGGGGGACATTGGCGATGCAGGGCGTGCGAGACAAGTGGAACCGGCGTTATCGCGAGCGTGAGCCGCAGCCGCCGGCGGTGCCGGAATTCCTGCCTGAGCTGGCCGGTCGTCTCCGGCCTGGCCGCGTGCTCGATGTCGGCGCCGGCGATGGTGCTGCCAGCCTGTGGCTGGCCGAACAGGGATTCGACGTTACCGCTGTGGATATCGCCGAGGCGGGGCTGGAGCGACTCGAGCGCTTCGCCGGGGAGCGGCAGCTGCAGATCCGGACCGCCTGTCTCGATCTGGGCTCCGACAATGGCATCGGGGCATTGGGCACTTTCGACAGTGTTCTGGTCTGCCGCTACAAACCTGACGCCAGGCTCTGGCCACAGCTTGCCGCCGTGCTGGTACCCGGCGGGACGCTGGCACTGGTGACCTTCAACCTGGAGCACCATCGTCGCACGGGTTTTTCCGAGCGTTTCTGCCTGGCGCCGGGGGAGCTGCTGGCAGTCGAGCCGCGACTGGAGGTGGTCGAGTACGGTTCCCTCGAGTGCGACGGTGCCTGTCTCGACCGTTACCTGTTTCGCAACAAGGGGTGATCACAGAAGTTATTCGTCGAACAGCCTCTCCACCGCCGGTGAAATATAGGGCCGGCCGCGTTCGTTCAGCGCGGTGCCAACGACCAGCCCATCGAGCACGACCTTGTCGTCCCGCAGGCGCACGATGCGCTGGCGGAAGCCGAACTTCACCTTGCTCAGGCGCTCGGTCGTGACTTCGACGACGAAACGGTCGCCGCTGGTCAGCGATGCCTTGTAATCGAGCTCCGAACGGATCACCACCAGATGGATGCCGTCCCGGGTCAGGGCCGCGAAATCGACGCCCCTGTGCAGCAAATACTCGTGACGGGCATGCTCCAGGTAGTTGAAATAGATACCGTTATTGACGATGCCCTGCATATCCAGCTCGTAGTCCCGGACCTGCATTTCGATGCGAAAGGGTTGGCTCATGGGCACGGTGTTCCTCAAATACTAAATTCACTGCGGATCCAGTCGTGGGCGGCCTTCAGGCTGTCGACCACCGCCGTCGCCGGCGAAAAGTCGTGTCCGCTGGATAACGGGTTGCGGATGGCGACGACCGGCAGCCCCGCGGCACGGGCCGCCTGGACGCCGACCTCGGTATCCTCGACCGCGACGCAGTCGCCGGCGTCGAGCTGCATCAGTTCGAGCGCCTTCAGGTAGCCGTCCGGCTGCGGCTTGTTGCGGTTGACGTCGTCGCCGGTGACGACCTGCTCGAACAGCGGCGTCCAGCCGTGACCGCGCAGCGACGCCTCCACGCAATTGCGCTGCGAGCCGCTCACCAGGCCCAGCCGAAGCCGGTCGGCGAATGTCTTCAGGACGTCACTGGCGTGGGGCATCGCCGGAAAGAAGCCACCTGTCAGGAATCGCGCGTTGGCGTCGAGCTTGGCGCGGATCAGCACCTCGGCCTCGACGTCCAGCCGGTAGAGCCGAATCAGGTCTGCGGCATTGCGCTCGATCGGCACGCCGAGCATATGCGACCAGTAATCCTGCTCCCGTATCTCGACCTGGTAGGGCGCCACCACCTGGCGCCAGAGTTCGAGGTGGGTGGATTCGGAGTCGACCAGGGTGCCGTCGTGGTCGAACAGGATGGCTTGCAATGACATGGTGTCCTCCATTGGCAGACCGGGCACTCTACCATAAAGCCGCCCGGAAGCGCTGACGAGCCCGTCATCGAAACTTCACAGTGGCCGGCTAGGATGCCGCCATTCTCATTGGAGGGATACCATGAATACCAGGCTCAAACACTTCAACGCCCAGTCCAGCGACGCCGTCGAACGTACCGAGTTCGATGCTCTGGTCGACAAAGCGGTTAGCCGTCGCGGCCTGCTGAAGGGCGGCATGGCCCTCGGGATCGCCGGCTTCTTCAGCATGTCGCCGGTCGCCAAGGCTGTTGCCGCGGCGGTCCAGCCGTCGGCACTGTTGGGCTTTACCGGTATCCCCGCTTCAACTGAAGACGCCGTCAAGGTGCCAGCCGGTTACCGCACCTCGATCCTGATTGCCTGGGGTGACCCGGTACTGCCGGGCGCGCCCGAGTTCGACCACGCCGGCGGCAATACGGCAGCCGATCAGGCCGGCCAGTTCGGCGACAACACCGATGGCATGGCGCTGTTCCATTTCCGTCGCGCCGACGGTTCCATCGACCCGAACCGCGCGGTGTTGGCTATCAACAACGAATACTGCAACTACGAGTACCTGCTCAAGGACGGCGAGGCCAAGAGCCGCGAGGACGTCGAAAAGGCCAAGGCGGCTCACGGCAACACCGTCGTCGAGCTGGTCCGCGAGGGCAACCAGTGGCGCTACGTGCGGGACTCCAGGCTGAACCGTCGTATTCACCTCGAAACCGAAATGGAACTGACCGGTCCGGTCGCCGGCCACGCGCTGGTGAAAACGGCCGCGGATCCCGAGGGCCGCAAGGTATTCGGCACCGTCAACAACTGTGCCAGTGGCCGCACGCCCTGGGGCACCTACATGACCTGCGAAGAGAACTTCCAGGGCGTGTTCGGTGCGGAGCGAGACGAAGACGTGCCGGCTGAGCAGGCGATGTTCGGCATCAAGGCGGGCGAGGACAGATACCGCTGGTGGCAGCATGACGACCGTTTCAATCTGAGCAAAACCCCCAACGAGCCGAACCGCTTCGGCTGGATCGTCGAGTACGATCCCTTCGATCCGGAATCGAAGCCGATGAAGCGCACCGCCCTGGGCCGCGTCAAGCATGAGAATGCCGAGATGGTGGTCAACAAGGACGGTTATGTCGTCGTCTACATGGGTGACGACGAACGCGGCGAGCACATCTACAAGTTCGTTTCCAAGGGCAAGCATGACCCGGCCAACGACGCCGCCAACCGCCGCCTGCTGGAAGAAGGTACCCTTTACGTCGCCCAGTTCAACGGCGACAGCGAAACCCACGCCGGTGGCGGTCGCTGGATCGAGCTGAGTCACGGCAAGAACGGTCTGACCGCCGAGAACGGCTTTGCCGACCAGGCGGAGGTGTTGGTCAAGACCCGCCTTGCCGCCAAGCATGTCGGTGCCACCACCATGGACCGACCGGAGTGGGTCAGCGCCAACCCGCTGAACGGCCAGGTCTACTGCACCCTGACCAACAACAAGCACCGGGGTAACAAGGAAGAGCAGCCGCTCAACGCCGCCAACCCGCGTGCCGGCAACCACTATGGCCAGATCATCCGCTGGGAAGCCAAGGGCGGCGACCACACCGCCGACGAGTTCGTCTGGGATCTGTTCCTGCTGGCGGGTAACCCGACCCAGCACCAGGATGTCTACGCCGGTTCGTCCAACATCACCGCCGACAACATGTTCAACAGCCCGGATGGTCTGGGCTTCGACAAGGACGGCCGCCTCTGGATCCTGACCGATGGCGATGATTCCAACGCAGGCGACTTCGCCGGCATGGGCAACAATCAAATGCTATGTGCCGATACCGAAAGCGGCGAGATCCGTCGCTTCCTGGTCGGCCCGACCGGTTGCGAGGTGACCGGCCTGACCTTCTCCGACGACTACAAGACCATGTTCGTCGGCATTCAGCACCCCACCGGCGCTTTCCCGGACTACAAGGAAGGCGGCAAGCCGCGTTCGAGCATCGTCATGATCACCCGCGAAGACGGTGGCGTCATCGGCGCCTGATTAAGGTTAGGTGTGACGCCTAACCTTTCAGGCCTCACGCCGAGGGTGAATACCCGCCGCTGGCGGCATCGTTCACCCCGGAGTGCCGGGCTCCTACGAAGGTTTCGGTGCCGGCTGTAGGAGCTCCGCCCCGGTGCGAATGCTTGGCCCTCTGCCGGCATTGCTTTCCCCGGGGCCGGGCTCCCACAATCTCACCTCCACGCCTCACATCTCGTTTGCCTTGCGGTAGTGCCCACTGTAATCGAACAGCCGCTCGCGCACGCGCCAGTGGCGGCCATGCTTGCGCGCGACGACGAAGTCCGGGCCGCTGAAGTCGCCGGCGACAGCCAGTACCTCGGCCAGACTCGTGAATTCCCGCGGCCTGGCGGCGGCACCGAAACGACGTCCGAACAGCTGATTGAATACCGCGCGCTGGCCGCTGTGGGCCAGGTCGAAGCCTTCGTGCAGCTCCTCGCCCTGCTCGTCATGGTAGGTGATCCGCAGTCGGCCGCGGTGCTCCGACAGGCTGATGCCGGCACAGCGGATCACCAGCGCGTCTTTCAGCTGCAGCGCCCGCTTCAGGAGGTCATCCGGGTCGATAATGGTGCCGTCGCACCGCTGGCAGCGCCGCGCGGCAATATCGTTCTCGGCGCCGCAGTGGGGGCAGGACTTGAAACGGAAGCGGTAGTCGCACTGCTCGCGCCGGCCGTCGTCATCCTCGAACCAGCCCTGGCAGCGCCGGCCATGGTGCTCGATCACCTGGCCCGCGCTATCGGTCCTGCCCCAGAAAATATTGGCGAATCCGCAGCCGGGGCAGAACACCTGAACCGGCTCGCTGTCGCTGTCGGGTTTTGGGCTGCCGACTTCCGGAGCGAACAGATCGAAGCCGTTGCCGGCATAGTCGACGACCAGGCAGTTCTCCTTGCCCGGCGCGAGCCGCAGCCCGCGGCCGACGATCTGCTGGTACAGGCTCACCGACTGGGTCGGACGCAGGATCGCGATCAGGTCGACATGGGGGGCGTCGAAACCGGTGGTCAGCACCGCGACATTGACCAGGTACTTGAGCTCACGGTCCTTGAAGCGGCGAATCAGCGCTTCTCGTTCGCTGCCGGGGGTATCGCCGGTGACCAGCGCGGTCATTGCGGCGGGCAGGTAACCGTTGATTTCGCGGGCGTGATCGACGGTGGCGGCAAAGATCATCACGCCGCTGCGGTTTTCCGCAAGCTGCAGGATCTGTTCGCAGATCGCGCGCGTGACTCTTGGATGACGTGCCAGCAGGCTGTTGAGCTCCGTTTCGCGATATTCGCCGTTGCTGCCCGGCTGCAGCGAGGAGAAATCGTAGTGGACGATGCTGGCGTCAATGGTTTCGGGCGGCGTCAGGTACCCTTCGCGGATCAGCTGGCGCAGCGGCAGTTCGTAGATGCAGTGCCGGAACGGCCGGGGCTCCTGGGCGCGTACAAAGCCGCGGTAGTGGTACTGGTAGATCCAGCCCTGGCCGAGGCGGTAGGGCGTCGCGGTCAGCCCCAGAACCTTCAGGTGCGGGTTCTGTTCGCGCAGGCGGGCGATCACCTGCTGATACTGACTGTCGTCAGCGTCGCCGACGCGGTGGCATTCGTCGACGATCAGCAACGAGTATTCGCCGGCGAAGTGATCCAGGTTCCGGGCGACCGACTGGACGCTGGCGAAGGTCACCTGGTGGCCCGTTTCCTTCTGTCCGAGACCGGCCGAGAAGATACCGGCATCGAGACCGAAGGCGCTGTATTTGGCGTGGTTCTGTTCCACCAGTTCCCGCACGTGGGCCAGCACCAGTATGCGTTTGCGCGCCAGCCGGGCCAGTTCTGCGATGACCAGACTCTTGCCGGCGCCGGTGGGGAGCACGATTACCGCCGGTTCGTCGCTGGCCCGGAAATGGCGTAGCGTGGCGTCGACGGCTTGTTGCTGATAGGGGCGCAGGCGAATGCTGGACATGGAACCGGGCCGGGCAAAAAAGGGCCATGATAGGCATTAGTGCCACTGCTGGCTACACGCCCGGGCTCCCGTCAGAGTTCCTCGTAGCGTTCGACGCGGATCATTTCGGAGGCTTCGTAGAGGTGGTCGGCAACGGTGCGCAGTAGCGTGGTCGCCACCAGTACATCATTTTCGATGATCTGCATAAGTTCGCGTCGTTCCAGTCGCAGCGCCAGCACCGGACGTACCGCGACCAGATCCATGCTGCGAGGCTTGTCGAGGATTACCGACAGGTCGCCGATGAGTCTTCCCGGGCCAACATCGGTGACCGAAGGTGTGTCGGGCGCGGCGCCGGGCCAGCGCATCTGGGCGATACCTTCGGCGAGGATATAGGCGCCGTCCGGGAAATCCCCTGCACGGAACAGATACTCGCCGGCGTCCACCTGTACCCAGCGGGAGGCGTATGCGAGCAGCCGGATCTGGCCGCTGCTGAGATGGGTAAATACCCCGGTGCCGGCGATCACGCGATGCTTGCGTACGAAATCGGTGCCGCCTTCGCTGGCGCGTTGTGCGGCGACGGCCTCGTCCAGGTGCAGCCGGCCGTCTTTCAGTCGCACTACCAGGTCGTATTCGCTGGTATCCTGGAAACTTGGCTCCAGCACCAGGATTGTCGTCTCCGGCAGCAGCCGGCGCAGCGACTTGAGTGTGGCGTTGCGGAGCATGGCGTCGTGTGTCGCCAGCGCCTGCTCCAGAATCAGGATGTCCGGCCGTTTGACGACGGCGCGGACGAAGCCAAAGCGTTCGCGCGAGGTTGGTGGCAATTCCGAGCCGCCGATCCCGGCGGGCAGGCTGCGAATCAGCAGCCACAGCTTGGCCTGCAGGCCTGCCTGTTGCACGGCATCGGCCACCAGACTGCGGATTTGCTTCTCCCGCGCCTCTCCGGCCCTCGCCAGGCGCCCGAACAGCAGATTTTCCAGTACCCCGAGACTCGGGTTGATGGCATCGGGGTCAAGGGGGCGGAAGTGGGGTTTGAGCTTTTCGCCGAACTGGGCGATGCAATCCTCGCGCAAAGCCAGCACGGCGGCGCTGATACCCTTGGCTGGCGCAATGTCGAGCAGCTCCGGTGCGACGATGAAGGGCAGCGACAGCCATAGACGGCGATCCCGGGCGTTCAGCGTCCGGCCAGACTGCAGGCGGTGGTACAGCGCTTCGAGTGCCTGGTACTGGTCAGTGGTGAGTTTGCCCAGGCGCTTAAACAGCGGATGCAGAGGGCCGACCGAGGCGAAGGTTTCGATCAGGTTCTCGAGCAGGCTTTCGGCATACTGGGCCAGCTCCAGCCCGTAACCCGAGTCTATCAGCCAGTCGATCAGCAGCTGGAAGCTGGCTTCCTGTTCGGCGCTACCGGCATACTCCTGGGTCGCGAACAGCAGGTTCTCGCCCAGGGTCAGGGCCGGATTCATCCGGTTGCGATCGAACAGGTGCACGTAGCCCTGCAGATTTTCCGCCTCCAGCCGTTGCCTGACGATATGGCGCAACGATACCAGTTCCTGGGCGAAGTCGGGTCGATCCGACGGGTCGAAGCGGGAGTCGAGCGATCTCTGCAGCAGGTAAGTCTCGCTGCCCATGAGTTCGATCAGTTGAAGCCACCACTGACGCATCTCTTCCTGGCTGGTGAAGCCGGCCCGGGCCAGGTCCAGCCACTCGGCATTGACCGGATAGGTACTGTTGCCCGAGAGCAGGGCTTCGCGCAGTTCCGGGTCGCGGGTGTTCGGGTCCGGTGCCTCGGTCCGGGGGTCGCCGCGCAGTGACATGAAGACGTTTTCGCCGACCGAGGCATTGAACAGATAGGGAGTGCCGGTGGCCATGCCGATGCGGGCCGCGATCACCGACTGATGGAGGTCGCCAAGATCATGGCCGGCGATCTCGATGCGGCCGGTCGAGACCGCAATGCTGCGGCTCAGCGCCTGGGCGAAGGCCCGGCGTACCGGTGCACTCTGGCTCTCGATGGCGACCAGTTTCCCGGCGGGGATATCGAGATTGATATCCGACAGCAGGGAGCTGCCGTTGCTGTCGATGACGCCGACCCCCTCGAGCCGGATGTCGCCCTGCAGGCGCGGTATCGCCTGCGGCTGGCCATCGAACAGCCGGGCCGGCAGGAGGTCGTCTGGCTCGAACTGGTCGCGCAGGCTGATATAGCGGTCGCTGGTTTCCTGTATCTGGCTGATGTAGCTGAGCAGCTCGCGCCAGGGAGCCAGAATGTCCTTGTTGGCTGAGATCGCCGCCACCAGTGCGCCGACCGAAAGTTCGCCCTGGATCACCAGGTAGCCGCCGACGCTATAAAAGAAGAAGGGCGGCAGGTTGTTGATGAAGTTGTTGAGGAACTTCATGAAGAACTTCTTGCGGAAAATATCGGCGCGTACCCAGAACAGGCCGCCGAGCCGGTGGCTGAACAGCGCCATCGCGTAGGGCAGACCGCCGTTGACACGCAGGTCCTCGAGTCCCTGCACGCTCTCGCCTATCAGTTCCGACAGCTTGCGGACCCGCTTCACGCGCTCGCGATGCAGGCGATTGATACGACGCTGCAACATTGGCGTGATGATGGCCTGCAGCGGCACCATGGCGACGCCGGCGAGACCGAACCAGGGATTCTGAACGAACAGGAAGGTGAGGATCGTCAGCATCTGGCCGGCCTGGAACAGCGGGTTGGCCAGAGCATCGCCCATGATGCCACTCAGCGGCTCGACCTCGGCGGTGATCATCGATACCACCTCGCCCTGGGACATGCGCCGGAAGCGGTTGGTCGGAAAGCGCATGATATGGGTCACCAGTCGGTAGCGCAGGCGCCGCAGCAGGCGTTCGCCGACCATGCCCTTGTAGATATTGAGGCGCATCTTGATCAGGCCGTTGAGCAGCAACGTGAACAGGAACAGCGCGCACAGTGTCAGCAGCAGCTGCAGCTGATTGAAATCGATGCCGAACAGCGTGACCGGAAACAGGGTACCGCCGATGGCCTCGTTGAGGATCCGCTTGGGCAGCTCGAGGCTGGCGTAGAGCACCGGGAAGGACAGCAGCGTTATGGCCAGCAGGATCAGCTGTTGCGGCGCGCTGTAACGCCAGATAAAGCGCATCAGCGTGGGTTCCAGCCGCTCCGGTGCGGGCGGGGGGCGGGTATCGGTCTCTGGCATCTGAGAGGGCTGTCCTTAGAGGCTGTTCAATTCAGTTTAGTCCCGCTGGGAGACGTAAAATCTTCACTATCGTGTACCCGAGGATAGGGATAATATTGCTCGCCCTTTCCCAGCCGCCGCCCGCGGACAGATGGGCACTGCTATGCTTAAGTTCGACAGGCGCCTGTCTGCCCTTCATACCTGTACAGATCGAGTGAACGGCCGCACATGAAATTTCGCTTTCCCGTTGTCATCATTGACGAAGATTTTCGCTCCGAAAACATTTCCGGCTCGGGTATCCGCGACCTCGCCGAGGCGATCGGCCAGGAGGGGGTGGAAGTCGTTGGCTTCACCAGCTACGGCGACCTGACCGCTTTTGCGCAGCAGGCGAGTCGAGCCTCCTGCTTCATCGTGTCGATCGACGACGAAGAGTTCGGCGACGGCAGCGAAGCCGATGTCGAAAAGGGGCTCGCGGGCGTGCGCGGCTTCATCCAGGAAGTGCGCAAGCGCAATACCGATATTCCGGTGTTCCTCTATGGCGAGACGCGTACCTCGCGCCATATTCCCAACGAGATCCTGCGCGAGTTGCATGGTTTCATCCACATGTTCGAGGACACGCCCGAGTTCGTCGCGCGCCATATTATCCGGGAAACGCGCAAGTACCTTGATTCGCTGGCGCCGCCATTCTTCAACGCCCTGATGGACTACGCCAGCGACAGCTCCTACTCCTGGCACTGTCCGGGTCACTCCGGCGGCGTTGCCTTCCTGAAGAGCCCGGTGGGACAGATGTTCCACCAGTTCTTCGGCGAGAACATGCTACGTGCCGATGTCTGCAACGCCGTTGACGAACTGGGGCAGCTGCTGGATCACACCGGCCCGGTGGCGGCCAGCGAGCGCAATGCCGCGCGTATTTTCGGCTGTGACCACCTGTTCTTCGTCACCAACGGCACCTCGACGTCGAACAAGGTGGTGTGGCACTCGACGGTTGCGCCGGGCGACATCGTGGTGGTGGACCGCAATTGCCACAAGTCGATCCTGCACTCGATCATCATGACCGGCGCCATCCCGGTGTTCCTAATGCCGACGCGCAACCACTATGGCATCATCGGGCCGATCCCGAAGCGGGAGTTCGATCCGGCCGCCATCCGCAAGAAGATCGCCGACAATCCCTTTGCCCGCAACGCCGTCAACAAGAAGCCGCGCATCCTGACCATTACGCAGAGCACGTACGACGGCGTGCTGTACAACGTCGAAACGATCAAGGAGATGCTCGGCAGCACCATCGATACGCTGCACTTCGACGAGGCCTGGCTGCCACACGCAGCCTTCCACAGCTTCTACCGCGATATGCACGCCATCGGTCAGGGCCGGCCGCGTTCGGACGATACGCTGGTGTTCGCCACCCAGTCGACCCACAAGCTGCTGGCGGGCCTGTCGCAGGCGTCGCAGATTCTGGTGCAGGACAGCCAGACGCGCAAGCTCGACACGCACCGTTTCAACGAATCCTACCTGATGCACTCTTCAACCAGCCCGCAGTACGCCATTATTGCCTCCTGCGACGTGGCGGCGGCGATGATGGAGCCGCCCGGTGGCACCGCGCTGGTGGAAGAATCGATTCTGGAAGCGCTGGATTTCCGTCGCGCCATGCGCAAGGTGGACGAGGAGTTCGGCGAGGACGACTGGTGGTTCAAGGTCTGGGGCCCGGACCATCTGGCCGAGGAGGGAATTGGCGACCGCGACGACTGGGTCATCCACTCCGGCGACCGTTGGCATGGCTTCGGAGAAATCGAGTCGGGCTTCAACATGCTCGATCCGATCAAAGCCACCATCATCACTCCGGGGCTCGACGTCGACGGCAATTTCGACGAATTCGGCATTCCGGCAGCAATCGTCAGCAAATACCTGGCGGAGCACGGCATCATCATCGAAAAAACCGGGCTCTATTCGTTCTTCATCATGTTCACCATCGGTATCACCAAGGGTCGCTGGAACTCGATGGTGACCGAGCTGCAGCAGTTCAAGGACGATTACGACCACAACCAGCCGATGTGGCGCATCATGCCCGAGTTCGCCAAGGCCTATCCGCAATACGAGCGGGTCGGGCTGCGCGATCTCTGCAGCGCAATCCACGACGTTTACCGCGAGTATGACGTGGCCAGGATCACCACCGACATGTACCTGTCGCAAATCCAGCCGGCGATGACTCCGGCCGAGGCCTGGGCCAAGATGGCGCATCGTCAGGTCGAAAGGGTGCCGATCGACGAGCTCGAGGGGCGCATCACCGCGATGCTGGTAACGCCGTACCCGCCGGGCATCCCGCTGCTGATCCCGGGCGAGTGCTACAACGCGACCATCGTCAAGTACCTGCAGTTCGTGCGTGATTTCAACGGTCGTTTCCCTGGCTTCGAAACCGACGTTCACGGTCTGGTGCGCGAAACGATCGATGGCGTCGACCACTACTTCGTCGATGCGGTGAAAATGTAACGCGCGGACAAGAGAACCGGCGCCTCTGAATGGGGCGCCGTTTTTTTTGGGGGGCGGAGGGGCGTTCAGTCGATCCCTGCACGCTCCAGCATCGCGTGCAGCAGCACGGGCGCCGGTCGCGAGATCACTGGGGGCGGCGTTTCCGATTGCGTTATGACTGATGTCGCTTTCGAAGGGTACGAAAATCATCCCGGCGGGACAGACCTCGGCGATGAAGATCGCACCGTGGCCTTCAGCTTCAATTCCAGGCCGTTTGCAGCCATGGGATAGTCTTTGCATTCCGTGTCATTTAGTTCCCTGCCAAAGTCTCGATACTTCCAGTTACGGCTCCGGGTGGTGCAACACATGACCAGTGACTGTTGCCGCACGGACCAGGACTCGTCCGTTCCTCCAACCGGTGGGGCGCGCGACATAACAATAAATGCAATGGCGGGAGAATGCTGTGAGAACGGTAGACGTCCATACGATAATCGACGATGCGCGATTCAATAAATTTCACTGGCTGGTGTTGTTCTGGACCGGCCTTATCATCATCTTCGACGGCTATGACCTCATCATCTATGGTGTGGTACTGCCGAAACTGATGGCCGAATGGAGCCTGTCGCCGGTGGAGGCCGGTACGCTGGGCAGTACTGCATTGTTCGGCATGATGTTCGGGGCGCTGTTCTTCGGTTCGCTGGCGGACAGGATCGGGCGCAAAAACACCATCATGATCTGCGTCGCGCTGTTCAGCGGTGTCACCTTCCTCAACGGTTTCGCCCGTGATCCGATGGAATTCGGTATCTGTCGCTTTATCGCCGGTCTCGGCATAGGCGGCGTCATGCCCAACACCGTCTCCCTGATGACCGAGTACGCGCCGAAGAAGCTCCGCAGCACTCTGGTCGCCATCATGTTCAGCGGTTACTCCATTGGCGGCATGGCGTCCGCTTTTATCGGTATGAACCTGATTCCGACCTACGGCTGGCCTTCGGTGTTCTTCATCGCCGGTGTTCCGCTGCTGTTGCTGCCGCTGATCTGGATGTTGCTGCCGGAGTCCATCGGCTTCCTGGTCCAGTCCGGACAGAGAGAGCAGGCGATCAAGCTGCTCAACCGGGTCGACCCCAGTTGCAAGGCGCAGATTGGTGACAACCTGTACATGCCGACTGGCAAAGTTGTGGGCAGCGTGCCGCTGGTGTCGCTGTTCACCCACGGTCGTCTGATCTCCACCCTGATGTTCTGGGTAAGCTTTTTCTGCTGCCTGATGATGGTCTATGCGCTGGCGTCCTGGCTGCCCAAAATCATGGAAACGGCCGGCTACGAGGTGAAAAAGGGTCTGCTGTTCCTGCTGGTGCTGAACTTCGGCGCCATGTTCGGCGCCATTGGCGGTGGCTGGATGTCGGATCGTTTCCATCTGCGTCGCGTCATCACTATCATGTTCGTTGCGGCTGCGCTGTCGATCGGCCTGCTCGGCTTCCTCAGGGGCTCGATCACGATTCAGTATCTGCTGATCGCCATCGCCGGTGCCTGCACCATCGGCACCCAGATCCTGCTCTACGCCTATGTGGCGCAGTACTACTCGCTGTCCAACCGCTCCACCGGTATCGGCTGGGCCTCGGGCGTGGGCCGGCTCGGCGCCATCCTCGGCCCGATTCTCGGTGGCGTGCTGATGGCCGCTCAGCTGGATGTCGAGATGAACTTCGTTGCCGTCGGCGTACCGGCCATCATTGCCGCACTGGCGATCTCGATGGTGGGGCGCGACGTTCAGCCGGCGGAAGGCACGTTGGCTACCAGCGCCGCGTCGTAGGTTGGGTCACGCGACGCAGGACGTGGATCCAGCACAGCCGTGCCAGCCGCAACGAATCGATCTTTAATGCGATCGATATGATGGGTTTAGCGATGCCCCGAACGATGAGGAAGACGTTCAAATTCAATGGGATGCATCGCGCCACCCATCCTACACACTACGATTCACCAAGCCTGTAGTCTGAAACAAAAAACGCCCGCATGATGCGGGCGTTTTTGGTTGTCCGGCGAAGGCGATTACAGACTCAGCGTCTTCTCGCCGCGGGCGATGCCGGATACGCCGGAGCGCACCACTTCCATGATGTTGGCTGCACCCAGTGCGCTGATGAAGGCGTCCAGCTTGTCGCTGGCGCCGATCAGCTGCACCGTGTAGGTGTTCGGCGTAACGTCGATGATCTGGCCGCGGAAGATATCCGCAGTGCGCTTGATCTCGGCGCGGGCTGCGCCGGAGGCCTTGAGCTTGATCATCATCAGTTCGCGCTCGATATGGTCGCCTTCGGTCAGGTCGACCACCTTCACCACGTCGATGAGCTTGTTCAGGTGCTTGGTGATCTGCTCGATCACCCGGTCGTCGCCGATGGTGGTGACGGTCAGGCGCGACAGGGTCGCGTCATCGGTCGGGGCCACCGTCAGGGACTCGATGTTGTAGTTGCGCTGTGAGAAAAGCCCGACGACGCGCGACAGGGCACCCGGTTCGTTTTCCAACAGAACTGAAATGATGTGTCGCATTATCAGGTTCTCTCCGTCTTGTTCAGCCACATGTCACGCATCGAGCCGCGCGCTACCTGCATCGGATAGACGTGCTCGAACGGGTCCACGTAGATGTCCATGAACACCAGGCGGTCCTTGAGCGCGAAGGCTTCGCGCATCGCCGCTTCCAGGTCCTCGTACTTCTCGACCTTCATGCCGACGTGGCCGTAGGATTCGGCCAGCTTGATGAAGTCCGGCAGCGATTTCATGTACGAATGCGAGTGACGCGATTCGTAGTTCATGTCCTGCCACTGGCGAACCATGCCGAGCGACTGGTTGTTGAGGTTGATGATCTTCACCGGCAGGTCGTACTGCTTGCAGGTGGAGAGCTCCTGGATATTCATCTGGATACTGCCCTCGCCGGTGACGCAGGCGACGTCGGCATCCGGGAAGTTCAGCTTGACGCCCATCGCCGCCGGCAGGCCGAAGCCCATGGTGCCGAGGCCGCCGGAGTTGATCCAGCGATTGGGCTTGTTGAACTTGTAGTACTGGGCCGCGAACATCTGGTGCTGGCCAACGTCGGAGCAGACGTAGGCGTCACCGTTGGTGACCTTGCTCAGCATCTCGATGACCTGCTGCGGCTTCATCAGCTCGGAGTCGTCGGTGCGGTAGCGGCCGCCGTGGCGCGCGCGCCACTCGTCGATCTGTTCCCACCAGGCCTTGAGCGCGGCTTCGTCCGGCTGCTTCTTGGCGCTGGCGACCAGCTCCAGCATTTCGGTCAGCACGCTCTGCGCCGGACCCACGATCGGAATATCGGCCTTGATGGTCTTGGAGATCGACGCCGGATCGATATCGATGTGGATGATCTTGGCGGTCGGGCAGAACTTGTCGACACCGTTGGTGACGCGGTCGTCGAAACGCGCGCCCACGGCGAGGATCAGGTCCGAGTGGTGCATCGCCATGTTGGCTTCGTAGCTGCCGTGCATGCCGAGCATGCCGAGCGACTGCCGGTCGGTGCCGGGGTAGGCGCCGAGTCCCATGAGGGTGCAGGTCACCGGATAGTTCAGCAGCCGGGACAGTTCGGTGATCTCGTTGCTGGCGTTGCCCATGATGACGCCGCCGCCGACATAGATGACCGGACGCTTGGCTGCCAGCAGCAGGTCGGTGGCCTTCTTGATCTGACCGCTGTGGCCCCGGCTGATGGGGTTGTAGGAGCGCAGCTTGACGGATTTCGGATACTCGTACTCGAAGCGCTCGGTCGGTGTGGTCATGTCCTTCGGGATATCGACGACGACAGGACCGGGACGGCCGGTCTGGGCGATATGGAAGGCCTTCTTGATAACCGCCGGGATATCTTCCGGCCGCGACACGCTGAAGTTGTGCTTCACGATCGGGCGGGAGATGCCCATCATGTCGGTTTCCTGGAAGGCGTCTTCGCCGACCAGGTGGCTCATGACCTGACCGGTGATGACCACCATCGGAATGGAGTCCATGTAGGCGGTGGCGATGCCGGTGACGGCATTGGTGGCACCGGGGCCGGAGGTCACCAGCGCTACGCCGGCCTTGCCGGTCGCGCGGGCATAGGCATCCGCCATGTGAGTCGCCGCTTGCTCGTGGCGCACAAGGATATGCTGGACTTCTTCCTGCTGGAAAATAGCATCGTAGACGTGCAGCAGGGCACCGCCCGGATAGCCATAGATATACTTCACGCCCTCGTCACGGAGAGCACGAACGACCATTTCTGCGCCTGAAAGTAATTCCACTGTGTTCACCCTCTAATGCGCAAATCCCCGGCAAGGGAAGAGCGCGTAACAGTTTTTGTTTCTGCAACGTTGAACAGGAGCCATCCACTGAAGCGGCGTTGATGCTTTGGTGGAGAAATTCCCAACCATTCCAGGGTTGAGACGTGGAGGCTCTCGCTCGGGTGCTTGCCGGAGCAGGGGGTTGCCCAGCCGGCAGGCCATCGGGAAACGGTACAGGACACCATTTCGCCAGAGCTTCGGGTTTTCCTACGCGCTCAAGGCCTCAAAAATGAGGCGGACATTCTCGCACCGGTATGACTTTTGTTCAACTGGGAGGTGCTGAATTAGCTTGAAAAAAAACGTTGGCGGGTCTAACCGTGGCAGCAAACGCCATTACAGTACGGAAACAGCAGGGTGTGCCTAAACAGAAAACGCGAAAGGCGTTATAGTTTTCACGATAGTTTTCAGGAGAACGCACCATGAGAGTGTCTGAAGTCAAACAACCGGAAAAGGTGATCAGCGAGCTGCTGCTGTTTATCCGCAAGGTGCTGGTGGAGCCGGATATCAACGCCAAGGCGCTGGAAATCGCCCGCAAGTATGCCAACGAAAAAAATGCCGACGAACTGATCGCCGAGGAACTGTCGTCGACCACCAACGTCAAGATCCCGGCGAAGCACAGCGATGCAGACAAGCTTTTCCTGCAGGTGCTGCGTGACGTGGTGCGCGACGAGAAGGCGTTGTACTGAGCCGGTAGGAGCCGCGCCGCGCGGCGAACAACCGTGGTGCCAGGCCGGTTCGCGGCGAGGCGCCGCTCCTACACGGATGTCGCTCTCGGCCATTCCCGCGGGCGCGCTTTGTGCTATAAACGCTGCGACCGAAAACCGGCCGGAGCTTTACCATGCAGATCAAGACCCTCTGCGGCGAGGCGATCGCCCCCTACATCGACGACCTGGCGCGCCTGCGCATCGAGGTCTTTCGCGCCTTCCCCTATCTCTACGACGGCGATCTGGAGTACGAACGCGGCTATCTGAGCACCTATGCGCGTTCGCCTGAGAGCCTTTTTGTGCTGGCGCTGGACGGTGACCGCGTGGTCGGTGCCGCAACCGGCGTGCCGATGGCGGACGAGACCGAGGAGTTTAAGCGGCCGTTCGTTGCGGCCGGCTGGAACCCGGACGAAATCTTCTATTTCGGCGAGTCGGTACTGCTGCCGGAATATCGCGGGCGGGGCCTGGGCGTGCGCTTTTTCGAGGAACGCGAAAACTATGCCCGCGGCCTTGGTCGCTTCAGCCACTGTGCCTTCTGCGCCGTCGAGCGTCCCCCAGACCACCCACTGCGGCCGCGGGACTATGTGCCGCTGAATGATTTCTGGACCAATCGCGGCTACCAGCATCAGCCTGCGCTGCGTACGGAATATCGCTGGAAGGACGTCGGCGAGACTGAAGAAAGCGCAAAACCGATGTCGTTCTGGCTGAGGGCGCTGTGATGAATGCGAATCTGGAAATGGTCCCCTGTGACACTTCACCTCGTCGCGTCAAGGTGGCTTCGTGCCAGTATGCGATCGAGCTGTTGCAGGACTGGGGGGCCTACGAGCGCCATCTGAGTGACCTGGTGAGTGCAGCGGTCGACGAAGGCGCCGAGCTGCTGTTACTGCCGGAATACGCCGGTATGGCGTTGACCGGCCAGCTGCCGCCGGATATCCGTTCCGACCTGCAGGGCTCCATCACCGCGATGCAGCCGCTGATTCCGCGCTGGCTGGAGCTGTGCGAAGCGCTCGCAAGGCGGCACGGTGTCTGGTTTTGTCCAGGATCGCTGCCGGTACTCGACGACGACGGTATCTATCGCAATCGCTGCTGGCTGTTCGGCCCCGACGGTGTGGCCGGCCATCAGGACAAGCTGATCATGACCCGCTTCGAGCGCGAGCATTGGTACATCGGCGCAGGGCAGGGGCTGCGGGTCTTCGAAACGCCCTTTGCCCGCGTCGGCATTCTGATCTGCTACGACAACGAATTCCCGATGCTGGGCCGAAAGCTGGTCGAGGCCGGGGTCGAACTGATCCTGGCGCCGAGCTGCACCGATACCATTGCCGGTTACAACCGGGTACGGATCGGCTGTCAGGCGCGGGCGCTGGAGGGCCAGATCGCGGTGCTGCAGTCGCCGACCGCGGGTATCGCCGACTGGTCGCCGGCCGTCGATATCAACACTGGCCGAGCCGCGCTCTATTTGCCACCGGATTATGGCCTGCCGGCCGATGGTGTGCTGGGGCAGAGCGAGGCGGACGAGACGGATAAAACCCGCTGGCTGATCCGGGAACTCGATTTTGCCGCGCTGCACGAGGTGCGCCTGCGGGGACAGGTACTGACGCGGCGGGACTGGCCGGAGCAGTTCGAACACGAGGTGATCGAGGTCGTCGAGGCGGGGCCGGAGACCGAACTTCAGCCTGTCTGAAACTGGCGCAGATCCAGCTCGAGCATTTCGCCCATCCAGATCGTGTGCTGGGTGTGATCGGTCAGGTCGTCATCGGTGACCAGATGAGTGAAAATCGTCAGGTCGCCGCGGTTTTCCGCCAGCCAGGCCAGTGTCGGTCCCAGGCGCTCGATGCGCTCCGACAGCTGGCAGCTCCAGCGCGGATGAGGTCCGACCCGCTTGTGATGAAAGCGCCCGACCCGCACCCCGAGTTCCTCGCCGGCGCGCCGGCACAGCGCTTCGGCCTGCTCGGCACTCTGTTCATCGAAATAGACATGGGCATGGAAGGCATGGGCTTTGGTCATCGGGAGGTCCTGTCGCGGTCAATGGCTCTGGCCAAAAGTGTAACCCGGATTGGGGCGCTGCTGTGATCGGCCGGTCTACTGACGGTCGGATGGAGGCGTAGGTCGGGTGGAGCGGCAGCGCCGTGCAACCCAACACCTATCACCCGCATGCCAGCCCGGCCAACCGATCTGGAATGCGATCGATCTGAAGGGTTTAGCGGTGACCGTATGGCCGAAAAGCACTGAAATTCATTGGGATGCATCGCCGCACGCATCCTGCGGAGTGCGTTCGATCAGCTTTGCCAGATACCCGGATGGCGATTCGGGGAGCTGAGCGGGTAGCGTTAGCAACGGCACTTTCAGTGTCCTGAGTTCGTCCAGCACCCAGTTGTCGACCGGTGGTGTCTTCGCGCCCTCGACCTGCAGGACTGCGCAGGCGGTATGCTTGCGCACCAGTGCCACCAGTTCGCCCGGATACTGGACCGGGGTCTCACCAATGCGGGTTCGATGGTTCCAGGGCTCATCGTCGATAAAGGCGCGAATGCGAAAGTCTCTGGCTGCGCCGAGCGCCTGGTGCCACTGGTGGCAGCCGTAGTCGATGCCGAGCATCACCAGCGCACGCGGCGGGGGCCTTCGCAGCCACCGGCTAAGCCTGTCCAGCACTCGCCATCCGCGATGCGGCCTGGCCGGGCTCACTGACCGGTTCGGTGATACTGCTACGGTGCACGGGTGCCCAGGGGCGGCCGTGGCCGGTCAGGCGGTAGCGCAGATCCAGATACCACCAGAACAAACGCACCTGGCGGCCGCGGATGAATGGCAGCGAGAAGATATCCAGTCCCAGCCACGGCAGATAGGGGTTGCGGCGCGCATAGGCCCAGAGTTCGACGCGTACCGAGGGCTCACTGCTGCGGCCGCGGGCATGGAAACCGACGGTGTCGCCCACCACCAGGCTGTTGCCGGGTACCGCCAGCGGCACCGCAGGCGGCAGTCCAAGCGCTTCGAGCTCCTCTGGCTGTATGCGCAGAGAGCCGCGGGCGGCGAGGCGGTCGTCGCCCTTGCCAACGGTCATGCTTTTCTGCTTCTCCCATTCCAGCCGCGGGGCATCTGCCCGGTGCGAGCCCGGTACATAGGTGAAGGGGCCCTTGTGCGGCTCCACCTCGTCCATGAAAAACCAGGCTTTCATCGACGGGTGGAAGGCGTCCATATGGAGTACCGTCTGGGGATCGTCGGGTTTGTTGTCCAGATGGGTCAGGATTACCTGAATGTAATATACCGGCTCCATGTCATAGCTGGTGACATAGCGCATCAGTCCCTTCCAGTGCTCGCTGCGCAGCAGTCGCTTGACGTGCGGCATCTGTTTCAGGGTACGGGGATCGAGCAGCACGCGACGGGTGACGGTATTACCCTGGGTCATTTCGCGCATATCGCCGCTGTAGCTGTAGAGTTCACGGCGTACAGCCGCAAATTCGTCGTCGGACAGCAGGTTTTGCTTGAGAATGAAACCGTTCTCGTCGAACTGCTTCACTTCCTCGGGGCTTATGAGTTTTGCCAGTCGCCGACGGCGCCAGTCGGCCAGGCCGCAGGCCAGTTTCTTGCGAAAAACGTGCAAACCGTGGCGGTTCAGCGTTTCGCTGCCGATGATCGGGTTGTCCCGGAACGACTTGGCCGAAGTTGCCAGCTCCGCCAGCCATATCGGCAGTTTCAACCAACGCAGTGCGCTCATCCGCGATCCTCAATCGATGTCTGTCCCCGCTGCAGCCGGGGATCGTTTCTGGCTGCACACTATCGCCTGAAGCGGTGTATGACAAGTGCCGTCGCCGCGCCTCGGAAGCAGGCTTGATCTGGCGCAAGCTTTGCCAAAGCGTCACGGAGGCTGCCTATACTGCAAGCTTTAACGCAACGGGGAGCGTCTTATGGGACTGCTGGCATTTTTGATTATTGGCGGGCTGGCCGGCTGGTTGGCCGGAACCATCATGAAGGGCGATGGCTTCGGTGTTGTCGGCAATGTGGTGCTCGGCATCATCGGCGCGGTGGTGGGCGGTTTCCTGTTCGGCCTGCTGGGAGTGAGGAGCGGCGGCTTCATCGGCTCGCTGATCACCGCGACCATCGGCGCGGTGATCCTGCTTTATGCCGGGCGGTTGTTGAAAAAGTAGCCATCGTCCGGTTTGGCCGGCGCGTCAGTGCCGGGCGAGTTCCTCCAGCGTAATTTCGTACTGTGCGTTGGCGGCGTCATAGCGTGCGCCGTACCAGTTGGGGTAGGCGAAACCGGGGTAATAGGCCTCGGGCTGCTTGACCGGTGCCGAAACATCCGGGCGGGAGGCCAGGAACGCCAGGGTCATCATCGGTTCGACGAAGATGATGCGGCCATCGTAGAAACCGTAGATGAAGGTTTGCGTAAACGGTTGGTCATGAAACTCGGGACTGGCCGAGTCAATCGCATGGGCGCCCATCCGCGGCACCTCGGTACCCGGGGGCAGCACATAGTCGGCCGGCATATAGGCCGGCTCAGGGGCCTTGTGCGCACGCGCGAGGTCTTCGCCGACGGCGGTAATGGCGTTGCGCGACGCGCTGTCGATGGCGTAAAAGTGGAAATCGAAATGGGGTACGTTGTAGACCCCCTCGGGAATATGGCCGTGGGGATTCCAGTCGACGGTGACATGGTTGTAGCCGGTGACCGAAGCTTCTGCCGGCAGGCTTAGCTGATATTCCCATTCACCCGTGGCTGGCGGCTCGGCCGGCAGACCGGACAGCGCGGCCTCGCTCATCCTGATCCCGAGCGTTTTTGCCTGCCCCTGCTCATCGAGTGTGACAAAGGTCCACGCCTGCCCCTGGCCGATGGCTACCGGCGGACCCTCGTAGGTCCCGGCCGGGGATAAGGCCTCTTTGTGAGGCATGGAGCAGCCTGCGAGCAGCGCAGTTCCCAGCGCAGTTCCCAGCGCAAACAGCACGGACAGTTGGGGACTGAGTCGTATCATACGGGATTTCCTCGTGTTCTCGCCCTGTAGCGCCGACGCGGGACAGGGGGCGCCGGCATGCTCGACAAGAATGGTCCCGGAACCGGTTTTGCGCCAGTTTATGCTCAGAATTAACGGATTCTCCGCAACAAAAAAGCCCGCTGCTGTGGCAGCGGGCTTTGCAGAAGCTTGAGCCCCGGTGATTACCGGAACACGAACTCTCCGGCTTCGACGTCGACGACGATCTCGTCGCCCGGGGCGAAGTCGCCGGCCAGCAGGCGTTGCGCCAGCGGGTTCTCTATCCACTGCTGGATCGCCCGTTTCAGCGGTCGGGCGCCGTAGATAGGCTCGAAACCAACATCGACCAGTTTGTCCATGGCGGTGGACGTAAGCGTCAGGCTCAGTTCGCGCTCGGCCAGGCGCTTGCGCAGCCGCTCGAGCTGAATCTCGGCGATACCGGAGACCTGTTCCTTGCGCAGGCTGTGGAACACAACCACCTCGTCGATACGATTGATCACCTCGGGGCGGAAGTGGGTGCCGACCGCTTCCATGACCGCGGCTTTCATCAGGTTGTAGTCGTCGTCATCGCTGTAGTTCTGGATCAGGTCCGAGCCCAGGTTGGACGTCATCACCACGATGCAGTTGCGGAAGTCGACGGTGCGACCCTGGCCGTCGGTGAGGCGACCGTCCTCGAGTACCTGCAGCAGGATGTTGAACACATCCGGGTGCGCCTTCTCGACCTCGTCGAGCAGCAGCACCGAGTAGGGGCGACGGCGCACCGCTTCGGTCAGGTAGCCGCCTTCCTCGTAGCCAACGTAGCCCGGAGGTGCGCCGATCAGCCGTGCCACGGAGTGTTTCTCCATGAACTCGGACATGTCGATGCGCACCA
>JABXIM010000119.1 GCA_013373085.1 Oceanospirillaceae bacterium
ATCCGCCGAACTTTGGCGAGCAGCATCAACGGCACCAGAGTGATGCCTAAAAAGATCAGAAGATCGGCGTGCACTATTCCCACAAATGCCCCCCATGGCAAGGAATAGCCCTCTCGGGCACAATTTCAACCAGCCTGCAACAGGTCCAATCCAAGGCCTTAGTTGTTGTCCAGGCTTCAGGAGCCTCTCGAGCAGCTCCTTAAATTGTTAATAGTTCGTTAGTTTCTTTTGGGCAACCGTTACTAGCAATTTAATAGTCTAAAATCGCTTTTTTTACTTGCTCGCCATCTTGGACTTGCCTTCAACCATCGACTTAAACAGCGCCGATTGAGCGTCTTTCTTGGCCGCATCGCGACCAACCTGAGAGGTTTGAGTGGATTGGCGAAACACCTGCGGCATCCTGATCATCGGCACCTGCCCTTTGAATGCCAGGACACAGAGCAACAAACCAACTTGATCGGAGAAAAAGAAACGTTCGTCTTTTTTATCACATTCGTTGAAACGCCGCGTCAGGAAATTTGCCAGTGCCTGCGCAAATTGCCTGTGGCTTGGAATGCTTTCGATACCAAAAGCCCCCGCACCAATGTTTGACCAAAACGCAAAGTGACCTTTCCTGTCTGCTTCCAATACCAGCGTTGACAGCAACACCTTGCCGCCATGCCCCGCCCAGACATCATCAAAGCTGCGGTGCACAATGCCATCAATATCATTGACGATGATTCGGCTATAGTGATCAAGATATGTCGGCAGATGTATATAACGCGCGCCCGCACAATAGCCGCGTCGCAGATCGTTGGAGATATCCTGTGCCGGGCCGGGATCGAGCGAAACATTTATAATAACGCCAAAATCAGCTTCCAGCTTCTCCAACTCCATCTCTGTGGGCTCAAACCCGATGGCATGGATATGCAATATCTTGCCTGGATTAAGCGCCCCATAACTTCTGCAAAAGCCCGCCGCATAGGCTTTGAAATATGTCTCATCACACGCCAGAAGCGTTGCATCACCGCCGCTTCCATGGCGAAATTTATAGATGATTTTCTGGAAGAAGGCAGGATTTTCGGCGAACTCACTTGTCGGCGTCGCGGCAAGGGTATGCATGGTTGCAAGCGACACCATATTCAGCCCGGCCCGGAAGAACTGTGTGCTGTACCCAGGCAGGGTGCGCGCCTGCTCATGATGCTTTACGGCAGCCTCAAGATCATTTTCCATGCACGCCAAAAGCCCCTGATAATGGTGCATGTTTGCGCATTCCTGGCCGAGAATTTCACCGCAGGTGTCCACCACGGCATGCATGTGGGCCAGATCGTCGGCGTTCAATATATTTTGAAACACCTTCTTCTTCAGCCTTTGATAAACGGCCTGTACATAGAAATCACACAGCAACATTTTCTGCCGTGTTTCAAACGTTGGCCTTCTCAGGAATTCTTCGGCTGCCGGGAAAAGTATCTCATATTTACGTTGAGCCTGTAGCAGGGCACAAAATTCTTCCGCCAGGGCATCCCCCAGACAGGACCAGTCCATTTCCGCCACTTTGTTCAGGGCTTCGGCGAACTTGTCATTGGGTGGCGCCAAACGCCCCGCCAGCGCCAAGATGACCATTTTCGCAGAGACGTCTTCATGCCTCGCGAAAACAGCCCGCCACCCCTCACGAAACAGCTTCTTCGCGCCATCACTAAGCCTTGGCTTCCAAAAATAGAAAGGATAGCGATAGTAGTCTTTTACAAAAGATTGCTGTTCAACAGCCTGCATCAGCGCCACGCATTTTTTCGACGCAGATAGCTCGAAATCCTTTTCCAGAAGGACGCTGACAGCCGCCACCACGGCCTCGGCATCAACCGGAGCCGTTTTTTGAACCGCCGAACCAAACCAATTGGACATCCAGTTTTTTATGGCTTGAAAGCCAGCCATATTTCCCCCGTCTTGTTTTCACAGCCCATACTGCCGTAAAACGACTGTCTGACTAATTTGATTTCACCGCTGGCAGGCTATTCAACGCATGAAAAAATTGTTGCTTCATATTGGCATGCATAAAACAGGCACTTCTGCCCTACAAACATCTTTTTTCCATGGCAGGGAAGAATTGAACCGACACGGCCTGCATTACTTCGACTATTCCGATAACCATTCGGCAGCCTTTTTCTCACTTTTTTCCAAGTTTCCGGAAAAATATCACATCAACAGGCGTCACGGCATAACAACACCGGAAGCCGCGCTGGAACACAATAAAAAGCTTGAGAAAGACATCCGCCAACGCCTGCATGATGCACCTGCGGGCACAACAATCATTTCCGGCGAAGACCTATCCCTTTTACAGCGCGAGCAGATACCAGCCCTGAAAGATTTTCTGGGCCAATATTTCGATAGCATTGCTGTGATCGGGTATGCGCGGCCACCTGTAAGCTTCATGAATGCCTATGCTGTGCAGGCCTTGAAGGGGGGCAAGCCCTTGTCAGCCATCGATCCCGCTTCCCTTGCGCCTAGCTATCAGTGGCGTTTCAAGAAATTCCAGGACACCTTCGGCACAGACAATGTTCGGCTGAAGCCCTATCACGCCAGCCTTTTACGCAAGGGCTGTATTGTCGCTGACTTCCTTGGGGAACTGAATGCCCCTGACAGCATCTACGGTGCGTTAACGATAAAGCGAGTAAACCAGCACCTATCAATGAAGGCCGCCCTGTTGCTTGATCTTGAGAATCAGAATGGGGGTAGTGCTTCAAATGGCGCTCACCACGCGGCCGCCAAACGCAATTTCCTTGCTGCAATAGGCAAAATAGACGGCCCACGCTTTTCCTTGCCGGCCGCAACGGTAAAAGCTGTGCTTGAGAAGGAAGCTTGGGACATCGGCTGGATGCAGCGCCAATTCCCAGAAACAATTGATGCCTCAGCATGGGATGACAGCCGCCGACTGCCTGACATTGAAGACGCGGATATGCACATTCCTGCAGCAGAACTGGAATTAGCCCTGGCCCGTATTCATGCTGCCCTGAATGACTGAAGCTTTCAGCAATAGGGAATATTCCCAGGCCAAATGTAGAAACCATTTTCCTATAGGGCACAAAGCCTCTAAACAGGGGAAAACAAAGCCAGAACTATCGCAAGAGGGGGCAAATGCGGCGCGCTTTGAAAATACATATGTGGCCGGTGTGGGTGCTGCAACTGGCAACACAAGGCAA
>JABXIM010000247.1 GCA_013373085.1 Oceanospirillaceae bacterium
CGGCCTCGACGCCCCCCGCGGCAAGGCCTGCCCGTCCTGCGGCCAGTACTCGATGATGATGGTCGAAGGCTGCATGACCTGCTCCTCCTGCGGCCATTCGAAGTGCGGGTGAGGAGCGATTGGGCTGAAGTCATGTGGCGTGCCACGCGACATGACCTAACCGTCTCACAAGGTCATTTTGGCTGAGTAGATAGGAAACGGCCTCGGGGAGTACCTGAGGCCGTTTGCATGTCTGGTTGTGGCGACGCCTGCTGGTGCTGGGTCAGCACGCTAAGGAGGGCAGCCGATCCGGTCTGTGGGCCTTATGCTTATGGAGACGGGATGCGGAAAAATTGAGCAGGGGCCCCACGGACGTCCAAACTGAGTTCCTTAGGAGCTTTCGGCTCACAGTCGACGCCTGGCGCATGACTAACTCTTGCAGTGTATGCGACTCCTATCGCAGCTATAAGTGGCAGGACACATCCCATGGGTGTTCTACAAAAGCGGCCTTTGATCGAGCAAATACCTTGAAAATCTGCGTCTAAATAGACACCTTTAAATTCGGAATAATTATGTAGGGGTCTTGGTATGAACGCAGGCGCGGGCATTGGATACGGGTACAACGTCGCGATTGAAAAACTTGCTGAAGAATTGGCAGTGCCACAAGATCGCTTTGATCAAGCCGAAAGACGCTACAAGGACCTTGGCGAGTTTTTGCATCGCGATGAGTCCAAGGTTCGTGCTTATGATCCCGATGTCTACATTCAGGGCTCGTTCGCGCTCGGCACGCCGATCAAGCCGACGTCCAAGAACGAAGACTACGATCTCGACATCGTTGTTTCTTTCCGTTCTCTGACGAAAGCGCAGATTACCCAGGCAGATCTCCGCGCTCAACTGCTGGCTGAGCTCAAGGCGTATCGCGATGCGCGAGGGATCAAAAACGAGGTCAGTGATGAGCCTAGAAGATGCTGCACCTTGATCTACGCAGATGGTGCGCAATTCCACATGGACGTATTGCCGGCTGTACCGAACGAGGCAAACATGCGTACCGTTCTTTCTTCCTACCTCGCGGATGAGGCGCTTGCGGAAGGTGCGATTGCCATCACCGATAAAGACAAGACTAGCACATACCGTATCATCACGGATGATTGGCCCCGAAGCAATCCCAGGGGCTTTGCCGCATGGTTCAAGTCGAGGCAGATCGAACAACTGAATGAACGTCGCAGGGCATTCCTCGACGCCCAAGGTAAAGTGACAGCGAGTGTGGAAGACGTCCCGGTGTTTCGGGTGCGAACACCTCTCCAATCATCCATCATGATTTTGAAGCGTCACAGGGATGAGTGGTTCGCGGAGCAGGATTCGGACCTGAAGGTTATTAGTGTGATCCTCACGACGCTCTCAACCCATGCCTATGAAGGCGAAGCAAGGGTATCGGATGCAATTGCCAAGATTCTGAGGGACATGCATCTCGCGATCGCAGAACGGAATGGGGTGTCATGGATTGCCAACCCTACGGACCCTTCAGAGAATTTTGCGGATAGGTGGGAAAAATTTCCCGAGCGCCGCGAATCCTTCTTCAAGTGGCTGGAGGCTGCTCGAACGGATTTTGGCGCCGTTCAAAGGTTCAGCGACACAAATATTGTTCTAAATGAGCTCTCACGAAATCTTGGAAGCACCCTCGTTGAAGGTGCGCGCTCGAGGGTAGCGATATCGGCGGGGTCACGTGCGGCATCCGTGGCTCCTGCTGCTGCAGCCGGGGCTTCTGCGCCCGGTCTCGTTTTTGGTGGTGAGGATCGGAGGTCGACGGAGCCAAAAGGTTTTGGTTGATGGGCTTCACAGTCGGCGAAGCGCGGCTAATCCGTGAGTGTGAAGAGCTCGCTGACCTAGCAGCGGCATCAGATTGGCTGGAAGAACCCCAATTCGGCAGAAACGTCGATGGCCTGCTGACCTGGTCGTTTGTTCTGCTCGCCGGGGAGCGTCGCATTCCATTGCGGCTGGTTTTCCCAGCACTCTTTCCTGATCTCCCGCCATTTGTCTTTCCAGCCGACGGCACCGTCCGGTTATCGCAGCACCAATATGGCGAAGGTGGCGAACTATGCCTCCAATACCGACCGGATAACTGGCATCCCGACTGCAAGAGCACAGATGTAGTCCGGAGCGCCAGGGCACTCTTGGAAGCAACCCCAGAAGAAAACACTTTCTCAGACGTAGAAAGCGCTCATCCTGGCGACTTATCTTCTCAGCTCTGGGGGCATTCCCTCCGCTTTATGCTACCGTCGGATACTGCTCGCCTAATGAGAATGCGCCTCGCAGGACGCGCAACCGATCTTCAAATCACGATGGAGCGGCGTTTTGGGGCTCCGGAATCCATTGTTGCCCGCATCGCGACTATCGGACTGGACCATAACCAGATCGAGCCTAAAGACGGTCCTGGTGCGGGAGGAAACCGGGTTCACGGAGTTCTATTTCGCCTTCCCGATATCGGAAAAATTCCAGACCTACCGCCTGATGAGCTGGCGGAACTCCTTTACCATTCCTTGCCGAGATGGCTGCGTGAATGGATAAGATCAGCCGGCGACGTATTCGTGGTTGTGTCGAATGGCCAGCGGGAGGTTCTGCTACGGGTTAGCCACTATGGCTCGGAGAGGAAGATGGACATTTTTCATACCTTTGAACCTCCGAAGACCAAAGAGCGGCGTGTCCATGGAAAGATGTTCAGAAATTCTAGCATCTGCATCATTGGTGCGGGTTCTCTGGGGTCGAAAGTCGCAGCCAGCCTTGCGCGCGAAGGTGTTGGTCAGTTCAAGTTGCTCGACAATGATGTTCTCTGGTCCGACAATTTGGTTCGAAACGAACTCGATGAAATGGATGTGGGGCACCACAAGGCAGTTTCTCTGCAGCATCGGCTAGTTCGGATTAATCCAGATGTAAAAGTCGGTGCCTTGGGCATGAGCCTAACATCTCAAACCGCTGTCCAGAATATTGCCCAGTTGAGCGAGATCATCAGCACTTGTGATCTCGTGATCGATACAACGGCTGATAATAGTGTGTTTCGAATGGCAGCGGCCATTTGCACGCAGAAGCGCAAACCTCTCGTCTGGGGACGAGTTTACGCGGGTGGAATCGGAGGCCTGATTGCTCGAAGTTTCCCATCTGAAGATCCGCCTCCGCTGACCGCTGCGTCTCAATTGCGAGCATGGTGCGACGAGAAGGGCATGGCGCCGCCAGAGGGCCGCGAGCACAACTATGGGGTGCAAGGTCAGGACGACGATGAGCCCTTGTTCGCTTCTGACAGTGATGTAGGCGTCATTGCCAATAGATTGGTCCGTCACGCCCTGGATGCCCTCGTACCCACAGAGATGCGGGTCCACCCCGAGCCTGCCTATTTTATAGGGATGCGCAAAGGCTGGATCTTTGATCATCCGTTTGACACCCACCCGGTCATCTTCAGTCCTCACGAGGGATGGGTAAAGGGCAGTACAAGTTGCGAAGAAGAGGGCATTGCACGCGTCATGACCCAGCTTGGACTGCAAGATGACGCTTAGCCTCACAATCTCACGCTCGCAGCTCGCGGAACTGCAGAACCACCTGAAGCAAGGCGGCAAACGCGAGATCGGAGGGTGGTTAGTTGCAGAACAAACAGCTCCAGGCGAATTTGATCTCGTCGGTTTTACCGTTGATCTTAAGGCGGGTACACGAGATCGTTTCGATAGCTTGCCTGAGCTGCACTCAAAACAAATGGATCGGATTTTGCTGGAGAATAGTGATCGCGTTGGTCGGGTTGACTACCTTGGCGAATGGCACTCACACCCAACATTCCCACCAATGCCTAGCGAAATCGACTTAGCTTCGATGACTGATATGGTCGAGCACAGCGGACCTTCGTTTGCAGCTTTGGTTATCGTGCGTCTTATGGGAGGCGCATCGATACAGGCAACTATCACTACTTTTCAGCGCGGCCAATCTCCCGAGGCGGGCCATTTGATAATTTCAGATGATAATGGGAAAGATGGATTTCGCGAGGGTTGGAAAGTTCTGAAGATTTAGTGTCTTTTAATGGGGTGGCGGTCATTAAGATATCGTTCGACTGCTCATTCATAATCCGAGGGGGGGATAAAATGGAGTGGATAATTGTCTAGTTCGAGTATCCCAGCCAAGATACAGACCCAGTTATGGGCTTTGGCGGCGGGCCGATGTGAGTTTTCGGGGTGCAACAAGCTCCTTGTCGGTGATCTGATCGCTGGCAAGGAAGACGGAAAGTTTGGTTTCATCGCGCACATTGTGGCAGATAGCGAGAATGGACCGAGGGGTGATAGTGTCCGTTCGCTGCTTCTAGCCCGTGACATTAGCAATCTGATGCTGATGTGTCCTATCCATCACAAGGAAATCGACGTAGATCACGTGGACGACTATCCGGAAGAAACACTCGTGGCAATGAAGCGCGAGCATGAAGAGCGGATTGAGACTGTTACAGATATGGACGCTGACCGCGCCGCTCATGTGGTCCGTTTCGCGGCGACTATCGGCCAAATGGACTCGTTGGTTTCCACCAAGGCGATCTTTGCCGCTATGCCGCCTGACAGACACCCGGCGGAGCGACGAACCATCGACATCGAGCTAAATTCCGAAATCAAGGATGATGAGCCAGAGTTTTGGGACATGCAAAGCGCGAATCTGCATCGTCAGTTTCGGCGCAAGGTGAAGGAGCGGATAGAGCAGAAGGAGATCCTTCAGTTGAGTGTGTTTGCGCTTGCTCCGCAGCCTCTTCTGATCGAACTCGGTACATTGCTAGGTGATATCATGCCGGTATCTGTTCACCAAAAATATCGCGAGCCATCTACCTGGAAATGGCAACTTCACCAGCCGTCGATTGATTTCAAGATTGGTGAGTACACTGGGCCGAAGGACGTACCAGTCGCACTCAAGTTGGCGCTCAGCGCGACCGTCGATGATCAGAGAATTCGCTCGGTTCTGGGCGATAACGCGGCAATCTGGTCGATCACGGCAGAGGATCCTCATAACGACATCATGCGAAGACAGGACGATCTTGCAATCTATAAAACTCACCTTCGCAGGCTCTTCGATCTGATCAAGGCCCACCATGGCGAAGATGCGACTATCAACGTATTTCCTGTTCTCCCGGCTTCCGCAGCTGTCGAAACGGGTCGTTCACGAATGCCCAAAGCCGATCTTCCTTTGGTGATCTACGATCAAAAACCGGGGAAGGGGTTTGAGTTAACGATCAAGATTAGCGCTTAGGTCATTGTCGATCAGTGAGCGCAAGTTTGTCATACCTTCGCGGGGGTGGCCGCTCCTCTTCTACTCAGCCATGCCTTCGATAAATCAGTAGAGGACGGGCACCAGAACCGTATGGAGGTTTCATGTGATGGAATTCCCTTTGACGAATACCAGGCCTGTTGATCAATTATTGGAAGACCTAGTTGAGGAGCTTCAGGTTCCGCCCGGTCGGTATGAGCAGGCTGAGCGCAGTTACAAGTCGCTCGGCGAGTGGTTGCACCGGCCCGACTCGACTGTTCGGGATGACAGTCCCGACGTGTATGTGCAGGGTTCATTTCGTCTGGGGACTGCAATACGGCCGGCGTCAGACGAAGAGGACTATGACATCGATATGGTCTGCCGCCTTGATTACGAGAAGTCGGCACTGACCCAGGCAGAGCTGAAACGTCGCGTTGGCGTCGAAGTCAAAGCCTATGCCCGGCGATATGGCATGAGCAAACCCGAAGACGGGCGCCGCTGCTGGACCCTGGTCTACGCAGACGGCGCACAGTTTCACATGGATATCCTGCCTGCGGTGCCCGATTTTGAGAAGCGGCGCTATCTGAGTGAAGCAGGCCCCGCACTTGCCCGACTGGGGGTGACTGCGCTCGCGATTACAGACAAGGAGCACGACGGCTTCCGGCAGGCTGGCGGCCGATGGCCGCGCAGCAACCCCAAAGGCTATGCGCTCTGGTTTCGCGATCGGATGGGCCAGGCGTTCAGAAGTCGTGCTCTAACCGAGGCACGCAGGATGCAGGCCAGCGTTGAGGATGTTCCGACTTGGCGGGTGCGTACCCCTCTGCAAGGCGCTATCCAGATCCTGAAACGCCATCGCGATTTGATGTTCAGCGACCGGCCTGATGACAAGCCGATCTCCATCCTGATCACCACCCTTGCCGCACATGCCTATAACCAGGAAGAACGCCTCTCCGATGCGCTGTTCTCGATCCTTCACGGGATGGACCGGTATATCACCCGTCGCAATGGCGTGGACTGGGTCGAAAATCCAGCCGACCCCGAAGAGAACTTTGCTGACAAGTGGGAAAAGCACTCTGAGCGCCGGGATGCATTCCATGAGTGGCTTCAGCAGGCCCGCGGTGATTTCGCATCGGCACATCAGGCGCTCACCGCAGACGGCGTCGGTGCTGTCCTCAGCGAACGCATGGGGCAGGGTCTGGTCGAACGAGCACTGGGGCATCGCAAACCGGCCAAAAAACCGGGTACTACCGCGCGGCTGGTCCGTGCAGCCAATCTTCTCCTTACGCCCGCCTATATGCGAAAGCCGCGATGGCCGCAGGCTGCGGAAGGTCGCGTGAATATTGGCGCCGCGACCTTTACGCAGCAGGGTTTCAGGCCGCAGAGCTTCGTGAGCAACGGCGCGCCGCTTCCCAGAAATTGTAGCCTGCGCTTCGAGGCGGACACGACGGTGACCGGGCGTTTCAAGGTCTATTGGCAGGTCGTGAACACCGGGCGGGAAGCCGAGGATGCCGATTGCTTACGTGGGGACATTAGCCCGGACGCGGCGGTCCGAGGTGGTCTGACCCATTCTGAGAGCACCCTCTATCGGGGCCAGCACAGCATCGAGTGTTTCATTGTGAAAAATGGCAAACTGGCTGCGCGCAGCGGTCAGTTCATCGTGAATATTGGCTGATCCGGAGGCTGAAGACATGTCTTTCTGGCGCAAACACGGTGACCGGTTTCTCGATGGATTGATCACCTATGTCTTTCGGACCCGATAGTGCCCCCGCGCGTGGTGTAGGAGCGTGGACCTTCGGAGAGGTCCGAGTCTGATCAGGATGCCACGGCGGGCAACCTGACGGTGGGATTGTCGGTGACGCGGGCCAGGGTTTCAAGGCTCATGTATCGCCGCGCCA
>JABXIM010000187.1 GCA_013373085.1 Oceanospirillaceae bacterium
CCACAATAGTTCATGTCAGTCCCTCTTTTCTGGTTTAAGGCGCGTTCGGCGACCTTGTGTGCTTAGACACTCAACCAGTTGGAGGGACTGACCCCACCGCGGCCTGATTAGGCCCCAGCCGCTTTATTACATCTCCCACAGAGCGAAGCCAGTCGAGTTATTCCGCGTCGTCGCGACCGGCAACCAGTTCGCGGCCACGGGCCACCGCCGCACGCACCTGAGCCGGCGCAGTACCGCCGATATGGTTGCGCGCCGCCACCGAACCTTCCAGTGTCAGCACATCGAACACGTCTTCGCCGATCACGTCGGAGAACTGCTGCAGCTCGGCCAGCGTCATTTCGCTGAGGTCCTTCTTCTCGGCGATACCGAAAGCGACAGACTTGCCGACGATCTCGTGGGCATCGCGGAACGCCACACCCTTGCGCACCAGGTAGTCGGCCAGGTCCGTCGCGGTAGAGAAGCCGCGCTTCGCCGCGGCACGCATGCTGTCGGCCTTGGATTCCAGCGCCGGCACCATGTCGGCGAAGGCACGCAGGCAGCCCTTGACCGTGTCGATGGCATCGAACAGCGGTTCCTTGTCTTCCTGGTTGTCCTTGTTGTACGCCAGCGGCTGTGACTTCATCAGCGTCAGCAACGACATCAGGTGGCCATAGACCCGGCCGCTCTTGCCGCGGACCAGTTCCGGCACGTCCGGATTCTTTTTCTGCGGCATGATCGACGAGCCGGTGCAGAAGCGATCGGGCAGATCGATGAAGTCGAACTGTGCCGAGGTCCAGAGCACCAGTTCCTCGGACATGCGGGTCATGTGCATCAGCAGCAGGCTGGCGGCAGCGCAGAACTCGATGGCGAAGTCGCGATCGGAGACCGCGTCGAGCGAGTTGCCGGCCGGTGCCGAGAAGCGCAGCAGCTCGCAGGTCATGGCGCGATCGATCGGATAGGTGGTGCCGGCCAGGGCCGCCGCGCCCAGCGGCATCACGTTGACGCGTTTGCGACAGTCGACGAAGCGGTCGAAGTCACGGCTGAGCATCTCGAACCAGGCCATGAGATGGTGGCCGAAGGTTACCGGCTGCGCGGTCTGCAGGTGAGTGAAGCCCGGCATGATGGTGTCGGCTTCGCGCTCGGCGACGTCGAGCAGCCCCTGCTGCAAACGGCTGATCTCGGACAGGATACGGTCGATTTCGTCGCGCACGTACAGACGGATATCGGTGGCAACCTGGTCGTTGCGCGAACGACCGGTGTGCAGCTTCTTGCCGGTGATCCCGATCTTCTTGGTCAGCGCCGCCTCGATGTTCATGTGCACGTCTTCCAGCTCGACCGACCATGCAAACTCGCCGCGCTCGATTTCGACACGGATCTCGCCAAGACCGCGGATGATGTCGTCACGCTCCTGCTCGGTCAGGACGCCCGCGCTCGCCAGCATCCTGGCGTGGGCGATGGAGCCCTGGATGTCCTGCAGGTACATGCGCTGGTCGAATTCGACCGAAGCCGTGAAACGGGCGACGAAAGCATCGGTTGGCTCGCTGAAGCGGCCGCCCCATTGCTGGTTGGTCTTGTTGCTCATCGGGAAAACCTCTGACTGGACTGGTCGCCGGCGCGGGTGCCGGGTCACCGGAACGAAAACTGCGGCGGATTATATCATCTTTGATCGCGCTTCACCCCGCGTCCGGCACGCGACCGGTCCAGCCCCGGCACACGATCTGTTACAATCCGCTCAAATCCCATTCCGGCCAGCAAGCGGCCGTTACGAGAACCCGATGACTACACAGACAATACGCATTGCCACACGCAAGAGTCTGCTGGCCCTGTGGCAGGCCGAATACGTCAAGGCCGAGCTGGAACGTCACCACCCCGGTATCGCGGTCGAACTGATTGGCTTCACCACCCGCGGCGACAAGATCCTCGATACCCCGCTGGCCAAGGTCGGCGGCAAGGGCCTGTTCGTCAAGGAGCTGGAAACCGCAATGCTCGAAGGACGCGCCGACATCGCCGTACACTCGATGAAGGACGTGCCGATGGAGTTCCCCGATGGCCTCGGACTCGCAGTGATCTGCCCGCGGGAAAAACCCACCGATGCCTTCGTCTCCAATCGCTACGCCAGCCTCGACGAATTGCCCGCCGGCGCCGTGGTCGGCACCTCTTCGCTGCGGCGCGAATCGCAGTTGCGCGCCGCTCGCCCGGACCTGGTGGTGCGCAGTCTGCGAGGCAATGTCCAGACCCGCCTGCGCAAGCTCGACGACGGCGAGTACGACGCCATCATCCTCGCCACCGCCGGTCTGCTGCGCCTCGAGCTGCAGGACCGCATCCGTACCGAACTGCCGCCGGAACAGAGCCTGCCGGCCGGCGGCCAGGGCGCGGTCGGCATCGAATGCCGCCTCGACGATGCGACCACCCGGGACCTGCTGGCACCGCTGCACCACCGTCCTACCGCACTCTGCGTCGCGGCCGAGCGCGCAATGAACCGACGCCTTGAAGGCGGCTGCCAGGTGCCGATCGCCTGCTTCGCGTTGCTCAACGAGACGCAGGACGAGCTCTGGCTGCGGGGTCTGGTCGCACAGCCGGATGGCAGCGAGGTGCTGTATGACGAGATTCGCGGCCTGCCCGGCGACGGCGAGGCACTGGGTGTAGCCCTGGCCGAACGCCTGCTTGCGGCTGGCGCCGACCGTATCCTCGCCGCCGTCTACGGGGACAGCCATGGCTGAGCGCCCGCTGGCCGGACAGCGGATACTGGTCACCCGCCCGCGGCACCAGGCCGCCGCACAGGCGAGCCGCCTGGCGGAGCTCGGTGCCGACGTACTGCAACTGCCGCTGCTCGAGATCGAGCCGCTGACGGACAGGGACCCGGCATTCGCCGAGGCACGACGCCACATCCTCGATCTCGACCTGTACCGCGCGGTCATCTTCGTCAGCGCCAACGCTGCCCGCCTCGGTGCCGAACTGATCGATGACTACTGGCCGCAGTTGCCGGTCGCCATCGACTGGCTGGCGATTGGCGCCACCACCGCCGCCACCCTGGGCGAATACGGAATCCCCGCCTATCACAGCCCTGATGGCTACGACTCCGAAGCGCTGCTGGGGTCCGCACCGCTGCAACGGGTGAGCGGCGAGCGCATCCTTATCGTGCGCGGCGACAGTGGCCGCGACATGCTCGCCAGTGAACTGACGGCACGCGGCGCCCGCGTTGACTACGCTTGCCTTTATCGCCGCGCACGGCCGGAACACGACCCGACGGTTCTCGAAAGTACTATTTATGGCCAGCCCTTATCCGCTATCCTGATCACCAGCGGCGAAAGCCTGGAGAATCTCATCCAGCTGGCCGACGGCAGCGATGCGGCCACCGGGCTGCGAAACTGCCTGCTGGTGGTGCCCAGCCGGCGTATCGCGGACCGGGCGGCCAAGGCCGGCTTCAAAAGGACACGACTTGCCAGCGGCCCCGACGATCGCAGCATGATCGCAGCGCTACTGGTTCAACACGACTCGGAACAAGACTGATGAGCGATACCGGTAACAAGAAGACACAGACACGCGACCCCGAGATCATCGACGGTGAGGCCACGGAAGTCCCCAACCCGGGCAGCGGCAAATCCAGCGGCAGCAAAGCCAAGCCGGCGAAAGCCGGCAGCCAGGGTGACAAAGTCCCTGCGGGCTGGCCTGGTAAGGTTGCACTGGTCCTCTCCATCGTGGCCCTGGGCGGCGGTGCCGCGCTGGCCTGGCAGGGCTGGCAGTGGCGCACTCAGTACGACGCCCGCATTCAGCAGGTGGACAGCCGGGTCGACGAAAGCATCGACGCCGGACGTGCCGAGCTGAGTCAGGAACTGAGCGACGTTCAGCAGCGACTGGACTCGGTCAGCACTCAGGCCAGAGCCGACAAGCAGAACGTCGACGAGCTGCAGCAGCGCCTGACACAGAGTATGCAGCAGTTCATGGCACAGCAGCAGACCACTCGTAAGGACTGGCTGCTGGCCGAAGTGGAATACCTGCTGCGCCTGGCCAACCAGCGCGTACTGATGGAACAGACGCCCGAAGGCGCCCTCAAGCTGCTCAAGTCCGCCGATCTGATTCTCAAGGAAACCGACGACGTCTCCATCTACGAGGTGCGCAAGGCGCTGGCTGCCGATATCGCTGCGCTGGAGGCCGTGCCGCGTCTCGATACCGAAGGCGCCTTCCTGCAGCTCGGCGCCCTCAGCGCCCAGGTCGACAATCTGCGTCTGATTCCGATCACCGACCAGCGCCAGTTGCCGGACCTGCTCGAAGAGATCAGCCCGGAAGGCGTTTCGGAATCCTGGAGCCAGGGCCTCGCCTCCTCCTGGCACAACGCCATGGGCAAGCTCGAGCAACTGGTGGTGATCCAGCACCGCGACGAACCGGTCGAGCCGCTACTGTCGCCGGAGAACCACTTCTTCCTGCAGCAAAACCTGCACCTGATGCTGGAGCAGGCCCAGCTGGCGCTGCTGCAGCACAAGCAGAACGCCTACGACAGCGCACTGGCCAAGGCCGAAAACTGGATCGATACCTATTTCGAGCCCCAGGATGCCGCCACCAACGCCCTGCTGCGCGGCATTGCCGAACTCAAGCAACTCGAAGTTGCCCCGGAGCTGCCGGACATCTCTGGCTCGCTCGGCACTCTCAAGGCGTATCTGGAGCAGATGACCAAGCTGAAGCAGGAAGGAGCCGCCTGACATGAAAAGACGTCTCCTGTTACTGTTCGTCGTGCTGTTCGTGGGTGCCTGGGTCGGCGAAAAAATGGTCCAGGACCCCGGCTACGTGCTGGTCGCCTATGACAACACCACTATCGAGACCAGCCTCTGGGTGCTGCTGGTCATCGCCGCGCTCGGCTTTTTCCTCGCGCACCTGGGACTGAACCTGCTGGCCCGCGCACGCGTTCCTGCAACCCAGCTGCGCACCTGGAACGAGCGCCGTGCCGCGCGCAGTGCCCAGCGCAAGACGCTCAAGGGCTTCCATGCCCTCGCCGATGGCAACTGGTGGAAGGCGCAGCGGTACCTGGGCCAGTCCGCTCCCCGCGCAGAACTGCCGCTGATCAACTATCTCGCCGCCGCCCGCGCCGCTCAGGAGCAGGGCGACAGCAAAGGCGCTGACGAGTTGCTGGAGCAGGCCCGTGCGCAGAGCCCCGACGCCGGCACCGCCATCACGCTGACCCAGGCCCAGCTGCAATTCGAGCGCGGCGACTACGCCGCCTGCCGCGACGCCCTGCAGCCCCTGCGCCAGCGTTCGCCCAAGCACACCCAGGTACTGCGACTGCTGCAGGAGTGTCTGCAGCAGCTCGGAGACTGGCAGGCGCTGAGTGAACTCCTGCCAGACCTGCGCAAGAACAAGGTATTGCCGACCGAGCGCATCGATGAGCTGGAGCGCCGCTGCTACGACGAGTTGCTGCAGAACACCCAGGTGCTGTTGCCGGCCGAGGCGGATGATGCCACCCGCCTGCAAACGCTGAACAAGACCTGGCAGTCGGTACCGGTAAGCCTGGGCAGCGACGAGACGCTGATTCGCCGCTATGTCGCCCAACTGGTCGAACTCGGTGCCGAGTCCCGCGCCGAACCGGTGCTGCGTGAACAGCTCAACCGCAGCTGGAACGACAGTCTGGTCAACCTGTACGGCCGGATCCAGGGCGAGAACAGTCACAAGCAACTCGAAACGGCGCAGAAGTGGCTTAAGGAGCAGCCCGACAATCCTGAGCTGCTGCTGGCGCTGGGCCGACTGTCGATGCGCAACCAGCACTGGGGCAAGGCCATCGACTACTTCGAGCAAAGCATCGCCCTGCGCCCGTCCGCCGAAGGCTACGCCGAGCTGTGCCGGCTGTTACAGCAACTGGGCGAGCATGAGCGCGTGCTGGAGTTGCTGCAGGCCGGTATCGAGGTATCCGGCAGCGGCCTGCCAAGCCTGCCGATGCCAAACGCCAAGGCCAGGGAAACCGAACAGGCCTGATGCCCGGTTCCTCCGGGATGCCCGCTCACAGCGTGGGCATCCCGGAAATCTCTTCAGTTTCCTCCCCCGCCTCCTGGCTTATACTTTCAGTAATCCATTTTCCTGGCTTATGCCAAGGAGGTTGTGATGACTGTTTCTGCAACCCTTACCCGCTATCTTGACCGCAAAACCCCCGGATACGATCTGATCGAGCACGGCTACACGACATCGGCAGTGGCGTCAGCCTACGCGTCCCATCTACCGCTGCGTGAAGTGGCCAAGGCTGTGGTTCTGCACGACCAGGACCACTATGTGATGGCCGTGATCCCGGCGATGAACCGCCTGGTGGTCAGTGAAGTGGAGCAGCTGCTTGGCAGGCGCCTGGTCCTGGCGAAGGAGTCGGAGCTGGGGCCGCTGTTTCGCGACTGCGCACCGGGCGCGATCCCCGCGCTGGGACAGCCGTTCGGGCTGGAACTGGTGTGGGATGATACCCTGGCCGGCGACCGCGACATCTACATCGAGGCCGGCGATCACCGCCACCTGGTTCACCTGAGCCACGACCAGTTCGTTTCGCTGATGCGCTCACGCCCCCACGGTCCGATCAGTTGCGCGCCCGAGGAGGTCTGGGACCTGAACCGGCTTTAGCGCCGGATCGACCAATGTTGGGTTACGCGATGCCCATACGATCTGTGCATCATTCCAGCCCGGCCGGGATGCATCGCTAGACACACCCTCCTTTCTTACTCACTAGTCGTAGGGTGGGTTAGGTGCGCATCCCGCTTACGTATCGGTCTGCAACGGCCTATGGGCGCACCGTAACCCACCATGGAGCATCGACCGGCACCGTCGCCCGACGGGCCATCAGGTCAGTTGCAGCTTCTCCAGCACCTTGTCCGGCACCGGGTTGTAGTGGTCGAACTCCAGCGTGAACAACGCTCTGCCCTGGGTGGCTGAGCGCAAATCGGTGGCGTAGCCGAACATCTCCGCCAGCGGCACCATCCCCTGGATATCGTGGGTGCCGTCCGAGCGTGGCTCAGTGCTGCGCACCTCGCAGCGTCGTGCATTGAGCTGTCCGAGCACGTCGCCGAGATTCTCTTCAGGCGTCACCACCTGAATTTTGCAGACCGGCTCCAGCAGCCTGGAGCCGGCCTGGTGCACCGCCTCGCGAAATGCCTGGGCGCCGGCGTTCTTGAACGCCAGTTCGCTGGAGTCGACCGGATGTGTCGAGCCGTCGACCAGTACCACTTCGACATCGGTGATCTCCTGACCGCCGATGAGGCCGGACTGGGACGCCTCGATAACGCCCTTTTCGACGGCCGGGATGAAGGCGTTCGGTATGACGCCACCCTTGATCTGCTGCGAAAAAACGACTCCGCTTCCCTGCTCGCCCGGCCGCAGGTCGATGTAGACATGTCCGTATTGTCCGTGGCCACCGCTCTGGTGCACGTAACGCCCTTCGACATGGCTCACCGGCCCCGAGACCGTTTCCTTGTACGTGACGCGGGGCGCACCACTGCGCACTTTAATCTGGTGCTCGCGCTCGATACGGTTGATCAGAATCTCGAGATGCAGTTCGCCCATTCCCGACAGTATGGTCTGGCCACTGTCTTCGTCGACATGCACATGGAAGGTCGGGTCCTCCTCCATCAACTGGTGCAGCGCCCGGTCGAGCTCGTCGCGATCGCGGGTGGAGATCGGCTCGATGGCGATATTGAGCACCGGGTCCGGGAACTGAATCGACTCCAGCACCAGCGGATGGTCAAGCGCACAGAGGGTATCGCCGGTATGAGCTTCCTTGAGCCCGACCACGGCATCGATCTCGCCGGCCGGTACGCTGTCGATATCCTCGCGCCGATCGGCAAACACCCTCACCAGCCGGCCGATCCGCGCTTTTCGCCCGGTCCGGGGGTTGTACACCTGATCACCGCTCTTGAGCTGACCCGAATAGACCCGTACATAGGCCATCTGGCCGGCGTAAGGATCGGTAACGGTCTTGAACACCAGGGCACAGAGCGGTTCATCCAGTCGTAGCGGCCAGTGCTCCTCCTCGCCGGTCTGCGGATGATGGCCAACCACCTCGCTGCGATCCTCCGGTGACGGCAAAAAGTCGACCACGGCATCAAGCAACGGTTGAATGCCGATATTCCGCAGCGCTGCGCCGCAGCATACCGGATAGAGGCGATTTTCGAGCGTCGCCCTGCGCAGCGCCGCCCGCCACTCCGCCATCTCGATCGGGTCCTCACCGAGATAGCGCTCCAGCAGACCATCATCCGTTTCGCAGATAGCCTCGAGCAGCTCGCTGCGGGCCGCTTCGGCTTGCTCCTGCAATGTCACGGGGATGGGCTCGCGTTCCGGGTTCGCGCCCAGGTCGTCGCTCCAGCGAACCGCTTCCATCGTCATCAGGTCGATCACGCCGGCAAAGTCGTGTTCGGCGCCGATAGGAATATTGAGCGCAACCGGTTGCGCATGCAGGCGCTCGCGAATCGTCTGCAGGGCATGCTCGAAGTCGGCACCGATGCGATCCATCTTGTTGATGAAGCAGATACGCGGCACCCGGTAGCGCTCGGCCTGACGCCAGACCGTCTCGCTCTGAGACTCGACACCATGAACCCCGTCGAACACCACCACACCACCATCGAGCACGCGTAACGCCCGCTGCACCTCGGCGGTGAAGTCGATATGTCCCGGCGTATCGATAATATTGATCTGGTGATCCTTCCACTGGGTGGTGATGGCCGCCGAGACGATGGTGATGCCGCGCTCGCGCTCCTGCTCCATCCAGTCGGTAATGGTGGTACCGTCGTCCACCGAACCCAGCTTGTGGGCGAAGCCGCTGTAAAACAGCATGCGCTCAGTGGCGGTGGTTTTGCCGGCATCGATATGGGCGATGATGCCGATATTGCGGATCCTACTGGGTTCGAAGTGTTGCGTATCCATGGAGCAGCCCCTCCACTTGGCCGTTTTCCAAAGCTTAGGGCACCCGCAGGCCGGGCAAATGTCTTCGCTAAAGAACGTTGCGTTCTATCGAGCTTAACTGTTTGTTATTTAGCCAGCAGCGTGGCAAGGCCGTCAGGCTCTGGCTAGACTGAACTACAGGGATGCCACGCAAGGCGCCCAGGCGGCACGAACCGGGCTAACCGATGGAGTGCGCTCTATGTCCGACCTCAACCATAGCCTTTACAACGATTTTCCGCAGTATGCCGAACGCATCCGGCAACTTAAGCAGGAAGATGAAAACTTTGCCCGACTCGCCAGCGAATACCACAAGCTCGACCACAGCGTACGTGGCCTCGAAATGCGCGATATTCCTACCTCGGATGAAAATTTTGAGCAGATGAAATTACGCCGGGTGCAGCTCAAGGACCAGATCCTGCGTATGCTGCAGTAACGTTCAGGACCGCCCGTTCCCACTGCTGTTTATCCGCCTGAAGCCAGGCCCCGGAATCGCCGCCTCACACAAAAGCCGCCCAGGGCGGCTTTTGTTTTGCGACGCGAGGCTCGCCGGCCGTGGTTATCCTTTAGCCGGGCGCGGGGCGTAGGCGAAGACGTCGGAGTGCAGCTGCGACTCTTTCATCCCGTGGGCCTCGCACGCATCCAGCAGCGCGTAGACCATGGCCGGTGAGCCGCTGGCGTAGACCTGGGTGTCCTCGAAATGATCCAGGTCCTCGAGTACCGCCTGCGGCAGCACGCCGGTGCGCCCGATCCAGTCCGGCGACAGTTCTGGCTCGCTGACCACCGGTACGAAATGCACGTTGGCATGCTCGCGCGCCCATTGTTCCGGCAGCGCCAGATGGTAAAGGTCACGGGCATCACGGGCGCCCCAGTAGATGCGGATATGATTCATCACCTGATTCGCCAGCAGGTGCTCGACCATGCTCTTGATCTGGGAAAAACCGGTGCTGGCGGCGGCGAAAACCAGGCGGCTTTCGGGTCCGATGCTGGCGGCATCGAGCCAACAGTTACCCTTGGGCAGCTCGACATCGACACGCGAACTGTTCTGCAGGTGATCCAAGACCGCGCAGGACATTTCGCTGTCCGCAATCCGCCGAATGTGCAGTTCCAGGTCACGCCCCTGGTCCGGTGCCGAGGCGATGGAAAAGGACGCCTTGCGGCCGTCCGGCAAATAGATATCCAGATACTGCCCGGCATGGTAGTTCACCGCCTGGCTCGCGGTGGCCGGCAGCTGCAGGCGTACGCGATAGACGTCAGAGGTGAGCACCTCAACCGAGATAATATCGGAGTTCAGCTTTTTCACGGATACCTCTCCAGGGAGCTTCAATCCCTTTATCTTGACTCTGATGTCGGTCAGCAGCTCGCTGGTGCAGGCCAGCGCCACCGGCGCCACTCCCCCGTTTGCGCTCAGTTGCTTCCTTGGATAACGCTGTTGCAGCTGGCCCTGCAGCAGACTGACCTCGCAAATTTCACAGACACCGTTACGGCAGCTGCGGCGCATGCGGAAACCGCAACGCTCCAGCGCCTCCAGCAGTGTCTCACCGGACAGCACCTCGACCGGGCTGTCGCAGCCCTCGATCAGGATACGCCTGACTCTCATTCCCGGACCGGGGCACTAATGCTCATCGAAAATCCCCAGACGGTCCCAGATTTCATCGACCCGCTGTTTGACTGTTTCGTCCATGCGGATCGGCTCGCCCCATTCGCGGCTGGTTTCGCCGGGCCACTTATTCGTGGCATCCATCCCCATTTTGGAACCGAGCCCCGACACCGGCGACGCAAAATCAAGATAGTCGATCGGTGTATTGTCGATCATTACCGTGTCGCGCTGGGGGTCCATACGGGTGGTGATCGCCCAGATGACGTCCTTCCAGTCCCGGGCATCGACGTCATCGTCGCAGACGATCACGAACTTGGTGTACATGAACTGGCGCAGGAAGGACCAGACGCCCAGCATGACGCGCTTGGCATGCCCCGGATACTGTTTCTTCATCGTCACCACGGCCATGCGATACGAACAACCTTCCGGCGGCAGGTAAAAATCGACGATTTCCGGGAACTGCTTCTGCAGAATCGGAACGAACACTTCGTTCAGCGCCACCCCTAGGATCGCCGGCTCGTCCGGCGGCCGGCCGGTATAGGTACTGTGATAGATCGGCCGGTTGCGATGCGTGACGCGCTCAACGGTAAAGACCGGAAATCTATCCACTTCATTATAGTAGCCGGTATGGTCACCGAAGGGGCCTTCGTCGGCCATCTCGTCGGGATCGATATAGCCTTCGAGGATGAATTCGGCGCTTGCCGGCACCTGCAGATCGCTGCCGATGCACTGCACCACTTCGGTTTTGCCGCCACGCAGCAAGCCGGCGAAGGCGTACTCCGACAGCGTATCCGGTACCGGTGTCACGGCGCCGAGAATCGTTGCCGGATCCGCCCCGAGTGCCACGGCGACCGGGAACGGCTGGCCGGGGTGCTGCTCCTTCCATTCGCGGAAATCGAGCGCGCCGCCGCGATGCGCAAGCCAGCGCATGATCAGCTTGTTGCGGCCGATCAGCTGCTGCCGGTAAATCCCGAGGTTCTGGCGCGGCTTGTTCGGGCCGCGGGTCACCACCAGCGGCCAGGTGACCAGGGGACCCGCGTCGCCGGGCCAGCAGGTCTGGATCGGCAAGCGGTAAAGGTCGACGTCATCCCCTTCGACCACGTGGGTCTGGCAGGGTGCCGACTTCACCACCCTCGGCCCCATATTCAGCACCTGCTTGAAGATCGGCAGCTTCTCCCAGGCGTCTTTCATGCCTTTCGGCGGCTCGGGCTCCTTCAGCTGCGCCAGCAACTTGCCGACTTCACGCAGCGCCGTGACGGACTCTTCGCCCATTCCCAGCGCCACCCGCTCCGGCGTACCGAACAGGTTGGCCAGCACCGGGTGATCGTAGCCCTTGGGGTTTTCGAACAGCAGCGCCGGACCGCCGGCCCGCAGCGTGCGGTCGCAGATCTCGGTCATTTCCAGCCTGGGGTCGATGGGTTCCCTGATGCGCTTGAGCTCGCCGCGCGCTTCGAGCATGGCGATAAAGTCGCGCAGATCCTTGTACTTGGGTGAGGACATATTCAATCTACTTCGATATTCCAGTGCTCTTCAGCATGCACGCACAACACTCAGGTGCGGGCCAAAGCGCCCCGCTCCTGCGCATTCGGTGCCCGCAGCATATCGCTCATCCTGAACATAAAAAAGGGTAAGCGTGCGCTTACCCTTGGCTGTGATCAGAATATGGGATCAAGCCCGTCTCATCGACAGGAAGAACTCGTTGTTGGTCTTGAAGTCCTTGAGCTTGTCGATGACGAACTCAGTCGCGGCGGTATCTTCCATCGGGTCGAGCAGACGGCGCAGGATCCACATGCGCTGCATCTCTTCCTCGGTCGCCAGGAGGTCCTCGCGCCGCGTGCCCGAGCGGCGGATGTTGATCGCCGGGAATATACGTTTTTCGGCCACGCGGCGATCCAGGTGGACCTCGGAGTTACCGGTACCCTTGAATTCCTCGTAGATAACTTCGTCCATTTTCGAGCCGGTATCGACCAGGGCGGTGGCGATGATGGTCAGGCTGCCCCCTTCCTCGATGTTACGCGCAGCACCGAAGAAGCGCTTCGGACGCTCCAGTGCATGTGCATCGACACCACCGGTCAGGACCTTGCCGGACGAGGGGATAACGGTGTTGTAGGCGCGGGCCAGACGAGTGATGGAGTCGAGCAGAATGACCACATCCTTCTTGTGCTCGGTGAGGCGCTTGGCCTTTTCCAGCACCATTTCCGCGACCTGGACGTGGCGTGACGGCGGCTCGTCGAAGGTAGAGGCGACCACTTCGCCGCGCACGGTGCGCTGCATTTCGGTCACTTCCTCCGGGCGCTCGTCGATCAGCAGCACGATCAGGTGACATTCCGGATTATTGCGGGTGATGCTGTTGGCGATGTTCTGCAGCATCAGAGTCTTACCCGCTTTCGGCGGCGAAACGATCAACGCGCGCTGACCCTTGCCCATCGGGCAAACCAGGTCGATGACGCGGGCCGTGAGGTCCTCGGTACTGCCGTTACCGATTTCCATCCGCAGGCGCTGCTGCGGGAACAGCGGCGTCAGGTTTTCGAACAGAATCTTGTTCTTGGCGTTTTCCGGCTTGTCGTAATTGATCTCGTTGACTTTCAGCAACGCGAAATAACGCTCACCATCCTTCGGCGGTCGAATCTTACCGGAAATGGTATCTCCAGTACGGAGGTTGAAGCGACGGATTTGGCTGGGAGAGACGTAGATGTCGTCGGGACCGGCGAGGTAGGAGGAGTCTGCGGAGCGGAGGAAGCCGAAGCCATCCTGCAGAATTTCCAGCACGCCATCTCCGTAGATATCCTCACCGCTCTTGGCGTGCTTCTTCAGAATGGCGAAGATCACATCCTGTTTACGGGAGCGGGCAAGATTGTCCATGCCCATATCTTTCGCGATTTCCAGAAGCTCCGGAACGCTTTTTGTTTTCAGCTCGGTAAGATTCATATGCTTTGGAAAAGGGGGCCATGAAGACCGTTGAGGGTGGAAAACGGGAGAAAATCAGGAATATTGACTGGGATTCGGAAGCTTGTCAGGGGGCGACAAGTACCCAGCAGTCGCAATCAATATAATGGGTCAATTCGCGACTGTCCAGACCGGAAGGGAAGAAAATGCCGGCCACAAGGGGACGGATTCCTTCCCTCCCTTCCCCGTATCAGAGGTTGGCGTCGATAAAAGCTGCCAGCTGAGACTTCGACAGGGCACCGACCTTGGTGGCTTCAACATTACCGCCCTTGAACAACATCAGAGTCGGAATGCCGCGAATACCGAACTTCGGCGGTGTTTCGTTGTTCTCGTCGATGTTGAGTTTGCAAACTTTCAGTTTGCCTTCGTAATCCTTGGCGATTTCTTCCAGGACCGGCGCGATCATCTTGCAGGGACCACACCATTCTGCCCAGTAATCAACCAGCACCGCGTTCTCGGCTTTGAGCACTTCCTCTTCGAAAGATGCATCGGTGACATTAACGATGTTTTCGCTCATTGGGTTCTTTCTCCAAACACGCGGGGTGTTTTGATTAGCGCTTTCGTTTTTGAAAATCGCAGGTTTCAGTAGGCCCGGACAAGGCACAAGACACCACGACCATCATGAACTGGATGGTGATGATACCATTGCGCTGAAAAAAAAGTGAACTCCATGGTCATATAGCGCACAGCACGACTATCCTAACAGGCCCTGGCCAAAGGGTCTGTCCACCAACACTACGGCTGCAATGTATATCTGTTACTCTAAGAGCTTCCGATATCAGGCACGGAATACGCCCGTACGATGAACGACTTGCACCCTACCGTTCCCGTTTCGCAGCAGCCGTCCGAGCTGGCGGCAATCGACCTCGGTTCCAACAGTTTTCACATGGTGGTTGGACAGCTTCGTGACGGCGAGTTCAAGCCATTGGATGTGATGTCCGAAAAAGTGCAACTGGCCGCTGGCCTCGACGCAGACAAGCAGCTCAGCGAAGCGGCCCAGCAGCGCGGCCTCGAGTGCCTGGCACGCTTCGCCCAGCGCGTCAGGGACTTACCGCGCCGGTCGATTCGCATCGTCGGCACCAACGCTCTGCGCGAGGCGGTCAACAGCCGCGAGTTTCTGGAACGGGCCGAAGAGGTGCTCGGCACATCACTGGAAGTCATATCCGGCCGCGAGGAGGCGCGCCTGATCTATCTCGGCGTTTCCCAGTCACTGCCACCGGTCGAGGGTCCGCGGCTGGTAATCGATATTGGCGGCGGCAGCACCGAATTCATTATCGGCCGGGGCGTCGAACCCCGTGAGCTCGAAAGCCAGGAAATGGGCTGCGTCAGCTTCACTCAGCGTTTTTTCGCCGATGGCGTCATCAGCGAGCAGGCCTTTCAGAAGGCGATGTACGCGGCGCTGCGCGAACTTCTGTCAATACAGAAACGCTACCGCCGAGCCGGCTGGGACCATTGCGTCGGCTCCTCCGGCACCATCAAGGCGATCCGCAATGCCTGTGTCAGTCTCGGCTATACCGAAGAGCGCATCAGCGCCCAGGCACTGCAGAAGCTGCGGCAGCGCATCCTCGGCTACCACAGCGTCGAGGAAATCACCGAGGTGAAACCCGAACGTCGACCGGTACTGCCTGCGGGTCTGGCGATTCTCTGCGCCGCCTTCGACTCGCTCGGCATCGGCGAAATGGAATATTCCGACGGCGCGCTGCGCGAGGGACTGCTTTACGAGATGGTGGGCCGGCTGCACCGGGACGATATTCGTGAACGCAGCCTTGGCGCCCTGACCCGCCGCTACCATGCCGACCGGCAGCAGGCCGAACGGGTCGAGCGCACCGCGTTGAAGGCACTGGATCAGCTGCAGGCGGCCTGGCAACTGGACGAGCCTTACCACCGCCAGATGCTGCGCTGGGCCGCCGCCACCCACGAGATCGGACTGTCGCTGTCGCACTCGGCCTACCACAAGCACAGCGCCTACCTGCTGCAGTATTCCGACATAGCCGGCTTTACCAATCTGGACCGGCTGCAACTGGCGCTGCTGGTGCGCAGTCATCGCCGCAAGATTCCCAAGGACGAGTTCAAGCTGCTACCCAAGAGCAAACAGGAAACCTGTCGCCGCCTGACCGTACTGTTGCGCCTGGCGGCCCTGCTCCACCGCAATCGCAGCCGCGCCCGACTGCCCGAGTTTCGCCTCGAGCATACACCAAAGCGCCTATACCTCAGCTTTCCCCGCGGCTGGCTCGACAGCCACCCGCTGACCAAGGCCGACCTCGAGCAGGAAGCCGAGTATCTCAAGGCCTTCAACCTTAAGCTGCAGGTGGCCTGACCCCGCCGCGGACCCTGTCGACGCGATGCGCGCCCATTCGCGGCGGGGCGCCGCTCCCACAAACGCGTAACTATCATCCAGATACAAAAAATCCCGCAGTGGCCAACGCCGCTGCGGGATTTTCAGTGTGGAGAACGCTTAGGGTCTTACTGCTTCGGACCTGCCGCGACGATAGCGTCCGAAACGCCGTCGAACTTTTTGAAGTTCTCGACGAACTGGCCTACCAGATCCTTGGCGGTAGCGTCGTAGGCGCCTTTGTCGCTCCAGGTATTGCGCGGGTTCAGCAGGTTGGTGTCGACACCCGGTACCGATTTCGGCACTTCAAGGTTGAGGCCTTCCAGGAACTCGGTTTCGACGTCCACCAGGGCACCGCTCTGGATCGCGGAGATGATGCTGCGGGTGGTCGGGATGCTGAAACGCTCGCCGCTACCGTAGGAGCCGCCGGTCCAGCCGGTATTGACCAGGTATACACGGGAACCGAATTCTTCGATGCGCTTGATCAGCAGGTCCGCGTAGACACGGGCCGGACGCGGGAAGAACGGCGCACCGAAGCAGGTGGAGAAGGTGGACTTGATGCCCGGGCCGGCGCCAACTTCTGTTGAGCCCACCAGTGCGGTGTAACCGGACAGGAAGTGATAGGCCGCCGCTTCCTTGCTCAGGATCGATACCGGCGGCAGTACGCCGGTGAGGTCGCAGGTCAGGAAGATAATGGCATCCGGCTCGTCACCCATGTTGGTGGCGGAGCGCTTCTCGACGTGCTCCAGCGGGTAAGCACAACGGCCGTTTTCGGTCAGGGAAACGTCGTTATAGTCGGCATGGCGTTTCTGGTCCAGCTTGACGTTCTCGACGATCGCGCCGAAACGGATGGCGTCCCAGATGATCGGCTCGTTCTTCTTGCTCAGGTTGATGGTCTTGGCATA
>JABXIM010000222.1 GCA_013373085.1 Oceanospirillaceae bacterium
GCCATCTCCATTTTCACGCTTTGGAAATGCTAAGCGCCAGAGCTACCTTCCGTAAAGGGCTCCTTCCCGACCTACGCTGCGCCGCCGGGCCAAGCGCCTGATCGCCCATGCGGCGGCGTCGCTGTCGGCCCACTCCGGCCATTCGCGCCAGGTCCAGCGAAGGGCCGATCTCAGCCCTAAAGCTGCCCCAATCTCATGTTGCGTTTAAAGCACGGCAAATCCCGAGCTGAACACCTAGCAACAAGCAGCAAAGTGGCCTGCGCTCTGTTTAACACCAGATGCCACTTACGGATTTAATCGGCGACCAACAGCACCTTGATCTATAACTCATCGAATCAAGCGCCGGTATCGTCTTCGAAGGCATTATAAAATGACAAAATAACGACACTTGCCAGGCGGTGTGTTGCAATAGCTTCTCCGATCGTAGTTTGTCTCAGCCCTGCGTGTGCGAAGTCATGCCTCCAGTTCAAGATCTGATCTAGCTGTTTAATTGGATTGCGGCCAGACAATTTAACAGTAACTTTTCGACGCCTATCCAGTATCTCATCGAACTTGTCACGAACTCTGCCGTCAAAAGTGGCAGCATATCTGCGCAGGTCTTGATGAGATATTCTGCTACTCAACTTACTATAATTTCGGTCTGTAAACCCTTCAAATTCTCGCCCATACCTAGAGGCATATGAAACCATAGTTACTTTGACGCAAGTTTCATACATTGCAGCTATGGTGACAACGAGCATTCCTGCTAGATCCGCGCGAAACTCGGCCGATCCGCGCGAGCCCTCCGGAGCGAATCTATTCATCTCATCAACCAGAGAGTTGATCCTAGAAAAGTGCTCTCGAAGTTCACTAGGCAGCATCAAATAGTCTGCTTTGCTATCTCTATTCTTTTTTGAACCATGAGGGTGTCGGTCGTTCCGCCTGTTATCCGCTCAAGGAATGCTGCATCGTTCAGGAGGGCTTCATAACCCAATTTAAGCCTTTCTCCGTCAATAGAAGGGTCCTCAAGTAAGGTTACCATTACAGCTTCAAGAACGGCAGAGTTTATCACACCCTTTGGCCTGAATGGCTTGGGGATATTCTGATTTACGAGCGCCGCAACAACTGGGAATCGTTCAAAAAACTCCAGATCAGTCTTGCCATCAAAGTCCCTGTTTTCTTTCATGAACCTATTCAGGTGGGTAAGCATTGGCTTTTCATAGTCACCCCACTTGCGATAGAGGGACAAAAGACGCAACACTAACTCAACATCTTTTTGATTTTTATCTGGCTTCTTAAGGCCAAGGATACTTTGCCAATCATCATTGTCGTTGAGGGTCCATAGCCGATCAACGATTTCACCACGATACACGGCGTTTCTGATTTCTTGTGGCTTAAGCTGTGTTCCGCCCGTGTTGAGCCTCTCGAAAATATGAAAGACGCTATCACCACCACCGCTTGGTGTTAGCTGGCGAATATTAATCGCCCTCAATGTGGAATTTCTCAGCTTGCGTTGGTACTTGGGAGGGAGATCATCAAACCGCTTCCCGTTGAACTCAGATCGCTCGGACAGCCCTTTGAGGCGGAAAACTTTCCGGTTTCCTTTGTCGTCCGGCTCACCGAAATATCCCTCTATGAAGTACTTGACAGACATCAGCCGTTGCTGACCATCAATAACCTCGAGCTCACCTTCATCATTTTCGTAGAGGAACACTTGCGGAACAGGAAGACCCATCAAGAAGGATTCAATCAGCCTTGATGATTGCTCAATCTTCCAGACAAATTTTCTTTGATAGAATGGAACAATAATATCGCCACGCTGTATCTGTGAAGACAGAAGCTCCAAAGAGGGGTCTGATGGAGCGACAGAAATGTCAAACTCAACGTATGGCTGATCATCATTTTCTTCAACCACTTCGAGAAGTGCGTCATCTTCTTCAGCCACTATCCACCTCAAAAATGCGTTTCACAAGGACCCCCCGAGGCCCAAGGCCCAAGCTAGAGCTTTGCGTAGGGCAAGTACAAGACCCTCTTGGAACGCCTACTCTCGAAAGTATTCGAAGCATCGGGTGTCAAGGGGATGTAGCTCGGGTGGGTCTTCGACAGGGCGACGCCCCGGGCGCATGGGGCCAACGTCTGCTTCGAACCACCTCAATGCTTTTCTCCCAAAGCGCAGCGAACGGCGGCTTCCCGCCGGCACCATCGGTTTAGCGCCCTCAAAAAAATGATGGTGTGAGCCTGAGGTGAAGGTTCGCATATCTGTCCTTATGCGCCTGATGTCTTTCGCGGGCGGATCACTTGGCGATGTACTTGTAGGCGGGATCCGAGGATCGCTTATCTTGGGATGCCGCGCCGGGTGCCGTGGCTGCCGGTTCTGCTCGCTGTGCCATGACCGCCGCAACCGCTACACGCTCTCGGGCTGGAACAACCAGCTCCGCCCCGACGCGCCGGTGCCGTGGGCCCTGGGGCGCCACCGCTACGCGCCGCCCTTCGCCGCGCGGAGCTACACGCAGATCATCGGCGACGAGCA